>NZ_JBSFYC010000069.1:0-41469 GCF_053595675.1 Streptomyces sp. NPDC002446
GATTGGACAGCCCGCCGTCGAGGACGACCGGGCCCGCGGCGAGGGCGTCGGTGAGATAGTGACCCGCCGGACAGTTCCTCAGCCGACCGAGAGTGCCTTGGCGCCTGACAGGAGAGGGATGAGCGAGAAGTTCCCGTCGCCCTGACCACAGGACGGTTGGGTGTTGGCGGTACTGGAGACATTCGTCCCCGTCGCGAACCGCCCGTCGCCGCCCGGCACCACGGTCGTGAAGTGGTCGGTGGCCGAGGACGAGTAGTACACGCACTGATGCAGGTTCGCGTAGCTCCCCGAGGCGAGGTCGAGTGCCTTGACGCCGGACAGGAGGGGGATGAGCGAGTAGTTCCCGTCGCCCTGACCGCAGGACGGTTGGGTGTCGGCCGTGTTGGAGACGTTCGTGCCCGTGGCGAAGCGTCCGTCGCCGCCCGGCACCACGGTCGTGAAGTGATTGGTGGCCGAGGACGAGTAGTACACGCACTGATGCAGGTTGAGGTAGCGCCCTGAGGCGAGGTTCAGTGCTTTGACGCCGGACAGGAGGGGGATGAGGGAGTAGTTACCGTCGCCCTGACCGCAGGACGGTTGGGTGTCGGCCGTAGCGGAGGCGTTCGTGCCCGTCGCGAACCGGCCGTCGCCGCCCGGCACCACGGTCGTGAAATGGTTGGAGGCCGAGGACGAGTAGTACACGCACTGATGGAGGTTCAGGTAGCCCGAGGCGGCGGCTTGGGCCTGCCGGGGTTGCGTGGAGGCCGGGGCGGGCGCCGTCATGCCTGCGAAGGCACACATACCCGCCGCGGCCGCGACCACGGGCCTCCATACACGTCTGATCACCGATCGCAGCATTGCTGGTTCCTCCCCAATACCCACGCGGCACCGGACACCCCGGCCCGCTGCGCAACAGGCTCAGGACACCACCGGCAGCGACGGAAAGTACGGAAAGTATCGGATCGAACGCTACGACCCTCCGATTGGGTGACAAGTCGACCAGCCTTGCGTCACCACTGGCAAGGCGCCCGAGGTTTGCCCCGGCGAGAGGCAAGCACTACGTGGACGAGTCCGGTGGACGTGTCCGGTGGTCGTGGGTGACGAAGGTGACCTCGGCGGGGCTGAGATTGCGCCACCTCCAACGACACAGGGGACCACCGGGACCGCGCGGAAGCGCGGGCGCGCGGCCGCGCAGGCGGCCGGAGCAGGCCGCCGCCCGCGCCCGCGGTGGCCCCCGCGGCGGCGCCCGCGACGGCCCCCGCAGTGGCCCCCGCGCAGGTCAGAAGCGCACGGTCGAGACGGTGTAGACGACCGGGTGGCCCGGCTCGTCGTAGCTCACCATGATCCGCTGGTAGGGGTGCGGTGCCTTGCTCGTGGTCGTCGTGCCCGCCCATGGCCAGTCGACGCCGAAGTCCCAGCCGACCTTCGCCGCCTGTTCGGGTGGGATCGTCTTGTGGTCCTTCTTGAGGGCGGCGGTGCTGGTGCCGACCGCCTTGAGGTAGTGCTCCAGGCCCCAGTCGTTGGTCCGGAACTGGACGAACAGCGAGCTGGTCTGCCAGGAGTTGGTCTCGTAGTACCAGACCGGGGTGGAGCCGATCGGGACCGGCACGTTGTAGATCCGCTGCTGGACCTTGGAGGGGAAGGCGTTGGTCAGGCCGGTGGCGGCGGCCTCCTGCTCCTTGCCCTCGCCGCTGTCGCGGCTCTGCTCGGCGGAGATGACGATGTAGCCGGCCGGGATCGCGATCAGCAGGAAGACGATCAGCGCCATCAGCACGGGGCGGCGGCGCTTGGCGCGGGGCGGCGGGGTGGGGTGGTGGTCGTCGTGCATGGCGTGGGACTCGGTTTCGGTCATCGGCGGCCGGCCCGTTCGTAGCGTTCGTAGCGCTCCACGCGCCGGCGGTTGGCGCGCCGGAAGCGGCGGGCCACCAGGCGGGCGAGGTCGGCGGCGCCGACCATTCCGGCCTCCGGGCCCAGCTGGGCCTTGGTGATCGTGGCTTCGGGGCGGTAGCCGCGGCCGGTGAGGTGGCGTCGGAAGGCGTCCCTGGCCGGGGCGATCAGGAGGTCGTCGGCGGCGCTGACACCACCGCCGATGACGAAGCAGGACGGGTCGAGGGCGGCGGCGAGGTTGGCGATGCCGACGCCGAGCCACTGGCCGATGTCCTGGAGGAGCTCGACGCACATCGCGTCGCCCTCGCGGGCCAGCTCGGTGATCAGCGGTCCGGTGATGTCGCCGATGCGGCCGCCGACCCGCTCGATGATGTTGTACGCGACCGGGGAGTCGGCGGCGGCCAGCTCCCGCGCCTCCCGTACGAGGGCGTTGCCGGAGCTGTACTGCTCCCAGCAGCCGCGGTTGCCGCACGGGCAGCGGTGGCCGCCGGGAACGACCTGCATATGGCCGAATTCGCCCGCCACACCGTATTTGCCGCGCTTGACCGCGCCGTCCTCCAGGATGGCGCCGCCGATGCCCGTGCCGAGGGTGATCATCACGAGGTGGTCCTCGCCGCGGCCCGCCCCGAAGCGCCACTCCGCCCAGGCGGCGGTGTTGGCGTCGTTGTCGACCATGACGGGGACGGCCAGGCGGCCGGCGAGCCGGTCCCGCAGCGGCTCGTTGCGCCAGTTCAGATGGGGTGCGAAGAGCACATTGGAGCGGTCCGCGTCGACCCACCCGGCCGCGCCGATGCCCACCGCGTGGACGTCGTGCCGGTCGGAGAGGTCCAGCACCAGCTCGGTGATGGTGTCCTCGACGACCTTGGGGCTCTTGGACTTGTCCGGCGTCTCGGTGCGGACCTTCTCCAGGATGGTGCCGTCGGCGTCGACCACGCCCGCCATGACCTTGGTGCCGCCGATGTCGATGCCGACGGTGGGCACGCGGGGAGCGGTCAGATGCGAGCGGCGCTCGCGGGTGCCGACCGTGCGCAGCACGGTGGCCCTGGCGGATCCCCGGTGCACCCGGTCCCGGTACATGCTCATCGACCCACCTCTTCGCCGTTGCTCCCCCACTGCCTGAAGGGCGTGGGTGGTGCCCCCATGCGGCTGCTGCGTGCTCGCAAGAGTCGTCTCGTCCCTGCGGGGTCTCGGGAGGCCGGGGCCTCGATGTGCGGGTTCGCTGCGATTGTGCATCACCTGCGGTGCCCGGCGCACCGCGGGCCGACAGCGCTGCGCCCCGCGCGGCCTGGTGGCGGCGCGGGGCGCGGGGGCGCCGTCGGGTGCTCAGTCGGGCCGGTGGCCGCCGGGGAACTCCGGCGTCGCGGTGCGGGCCAGCTCGTGGCTGAGCTGCTCCAGTTCGCTGCCGCCCGCCATTTGGCGGGTCAGCTCCTCCAGGGCGATCTCCGATTTGGCGTGGCTGCCGGCCATCGTGCCGCGCTTGAGGAGGACGAAGCGGTCGCCGACGAGGTAGGCGTGGTGCGGATTGTGGGTGATCAACACCACGCCGAGCCCGGCGTCTCGGGCGGCCGCGACGTACTTGAGCACGACGCCGGACTGCTTGACGCCGAGCGCCGCCGTCGGCTCGTCCAGGACGAGGACCTTGGCGCCGAAGTAGACGGCGCGGGCGATGGCGACGCACTGCCGCTCGCCGCCCGAAAGGGTTCCGATGGGCTGGTCGACATCGCGCAGGTCGATGCCCATCCGCAGCAGCTCGCTGCGGGTGGTCTCGCGCATCGTACGGACGTCGAGCCGCTTGAAGGGGCCCACTCCGGTCGTCGGCTCGGAGCCGAGGAAGAAGTTCCGCCACACCGGCATCAGGGGGACGACGGCCAGGTCCTGGTAGACGGTGGCGATACCGCGGTCCAGGGCCTCGCGCGGGGAGGAGAGGGTGGTCTCCTCGCCGTCGATGGTGAAGGAGCCGGCGTCGTGCCGGTGCAGACCGGCGATGATCTTGATGAGGGTGGACTTGCCGGCGCCGTTGTCGCCGAGCACACAGGAGATCTCCCCCGCGTGCACCTCCAGGGACACGCCCTCCAGTGCCCGGACGTTGCCGTAGTACTTGCTGACGTCTGTCAGCTCGACGAGCGCGGTCATGCCTTTGCCTCCGCCCGCTTGCGGACCCATGCGTTCAGGAGTGTGGCGAGCAGCAGCATCGCGCCGAGGAAGAACTTGTACCAGTCCGGATTCCACTGCGCGTAGACGATGCCCTTGCTGGCCATGCCGAAGATGAAGGCGCCGACGGCGGCGCCGATCGCCGAGCCGAAGCCGCCGGTCATCAGGCAGCCGCCGACCGCCGCGGCGATGATGTAGAGGAACTCGTTGCCCACTCCGTCGCCGGACTGGATCGCGTCGTACGAGAACAGCAGATGCTGGCCGGAGACCCAGGCGGCGAAGGCGACGCCCATGTAGAGGCCGATCTTGGTCTTGGTGACCGGGACGCCGACCGCCCGCGCGGCGTCGCTGTTGCCGCCCACCGCGAAGATCCAGTTGCCGACGCGGGTGCGCAGCAGGATCCAGGTGGCGAGGGCGACCAGCACGATCCACCACAGGATGGTGATCTGGATGTCGACGCTGCCCAGGGTCAGATGCGAGGCGAAGAGCGTACGGGCCGAGTCGAAGCCCTCCATGTCGGCGATGGTCTTCGTCGAGACGGTGCCACTGATCAGCTTGGTGAAGCCGAGGTTGAGGCCGGTGAGCATGAAGAAGGTGCCCAGCGTGATGATGAAGCTGGGGAGCTTCGTACGCGTCAGCAGGACCCCGTTGAACGCCCCGATCGCCAGGGTGACCAGCAACGACACCCCGACACCGACCCAGGTGTTGGCGGTCATCTGGTAGCTGAACATCGACGAGACCAGCGCCGAGCTGACGACCATGACACCGGCCGACAGGTCGAACTCCCCGCCGATCATCAGCAGCGCCACCGGCACGGCCATGATGCCGATCGTCGAGGACGCGTAGAGCACGGTGGAGAGGCTGGAGGCCCGCAGGAAGGGTTCGGCGACGATCGAGAAGAAGACGAACACGGCGGCGGCGCCGACGACCGAGCCCAGTTCGGGGCGGCCCATCATCCGGCGGGCCAGGGAGCGGTGCAGCAGCCGTTCGTCGCCCCGGCTCTTGGCGGGCGGCCCGGCGGGCTGCACGGTCGATGCGTCGGTGTGGCTCATCGGGTACCCCGCTTCGTGTAGTCCTGGAGCGCTTCGGCGTCCTTCTTGGTGATCACCTGGGGTCCGGTGAGCACCGGCTTGCCGCCGCCGAGGACATCGGCGTTGTACTTGTACAGCCACAGCAGGTCGACCGCCTCGTAGCCCTGGAGGTAGGGCTGCTGGTCGACGGCGAAGCCGAGGGAGCCGTCCTTGAGACCGGCCGCGACCTGGGCATTGAGGTCGAAGGTGTCGATCTCCGCCTTGCTGCCGGCCTGCTCCCTGGCCTTGACGGCGGTGGGGGCGAAGGGCGCGCCGAGGGTGACGACGGCGTCGATGGCGGGGTCCGCCTGGAGCTTGGACTCGATGGAGGACTGCACGTCGGGCATGTTGGTGCCCTCGACGTAGAGCTTCTGCAGATCGCCCTTGAAGGTCTTCTCGGCGCCGTCGCAGCGCTGCTCATGGCCGACGTTGCCCTGTTCGTGCAGGACACACAGGGCCTTCTTGCGGCCGCGCTCGTTCAGCTCCTCGCCGACCGCCTCGCCGGCCACCGTCTCGTCCTGCCCGATGTGGCTGAGCGCGCCGAAGGCCTTGGACTCCGCGGCTCCGGAGTTCACCGTGATCACCGGGATGCCGGCCTTCACGGCCTTGGCGACGACGTCCTTCATCGCGTTCGGCTTGGCGAGCGAGACGATCAGCCCGTCGACCTTCTGGTCGATGTAGGACTGCACCAGCTGGCTCTGCCGCGAGGCCTCCTCGTCGTGTCCGTAGACGAACTTGATGTTGTCCTTGGCGGCGGCCTGCTGGGCGCCGTTCTGCACGATGTCCCAGAAGGTGTCACCGTCTCCCGAGTGGGTGACCATCGCGAACGTCCACCTGGGGGTGTTCACCGCGGCCTTGCCGCCGGCGGCCTTGGCGGCGCGCTCTTCCTCGGCGCGCTTGCCTCCGGTGCTGCTGCATCCCGCCAAGGAGGCACCGAGCACCGCCACCAGCACCGCGCTGACGACGTGTCCCCTTCTCCGAACCCTTGCCACGAGGACTCGCCCTTCCCGCTGCTCTTGCCGTGTCGGCTGCGTTGCTTGTATTCGCGTCGGTTGTCTTCGCTGTGCGGTGTTGCCGGTCCGTACGGGTGCGGTGTCGTCCACCGGCACCGTCCGGCCGGGACCAACCGACCAAGTATCCGTTACCGGTGATCTGTCCCGGTTCATGGGGTCCCGCCTTCTGCGCGCTCTCACCTGGTGCCTCGCCCGGTGTACTCGGTCAGCTTGGGTACGTCCTCCCCGGTGACCAGGGCCGGCCCGGTGAGCACCGGCTTGCCGCCGCCGAGGACGTCGGCGTTGGTCTTGTGCAGCCAGAGCAGGTCCACCGCCTCGTAGCCCTGCAGATACGGCTGCTGGTCGACGGCGAAGGTGACGCTCTTGGCCTTGAGGAGCCCCACCACCGCCGAGTTCAGGTCGAACGTCGCGATCTGCGCCGCGCTGCCGGCCTCCTTCTTGGCCTTGACGGAGATCGCCGCCATCGGGGCGCCGAGCGTGACGATCGCGTCGATGGACGGGTCGGACTGCAGCTTGGCCTGGATCGAGGACTGCGAGGCCGGTGCGTTCGTACCGTCGACGTTGAGGTTCTCGACCGTGCCGTGGAAGCCCTTGCGGACGCCCGCACAGCGGTCCTCCAGCGACACATTGCCCTGCTCGTGGATGACGCAGAGGGTCTTCTTCGCCCGCCGGTCGTCGAGCTCCTCGCCGACCGCGCGCCCGGCCACCGACTCGTCCTGCCCGATGTGCGTCAGCGCCCCGTACGCCTTCGAGAACTCGCCGCCGGAGTTGACGGTGATGACGGGTATGCCCTGCGCCTGGGCCTTGCGGACCGCCGCCTTGACAGCCGGCGGCTTGGCGAGCGTGACGATCAGCCCATCCACCTTCTGGTCAATGTACGACTGGATCAGCTCGGCCTGCTTGCCGCCCTCCTTGTCGTGGGCGTAGAGGAACTTCACATGATCCTTGGCGGCGGCCTGTTCGGCGCCGTTCTGCACGATGTCCCAGAAGGTGTCGCCGTCACCGGCGTGGCTGACCATCCCGATGGTCATGCGGGTGCCGGTGCCCTCGCCCTTGGTGTCCTGACCGCCGGTGGCGCTGCAGCCGGCGACCAGGGCGACGGTGGTCAGTAAAGCGGCGGCGCTGCGGACGGTGAGCCGCCGGACGCCGGTCGTACACACGCTGATCATCGTGGAACCGCCTTTTCTCCACGGCCGCCGGAATGCGACTGGAGGAGTTTGTAACGGCGGGCGCTCAGCCGCGTCAATACTTTGTCAGAACATTCTGATGAGAGGACTTGGCGAGGCCCCTCGCCGACGGGACATACCGCAACAATTCGACCCAAAAGAGCGGGCTTGTCCCCGCCGTGCCCCCCGCTCCGGGCCGTCCGGCCGCCCTCAGGGCCGTACGAGCAGCTGGAACTCGAAGGCGTAACGGGACGCCCGGTAGATGTGCGAGCCGAACTCGACCGCGCGCCCGGTGTCGTCGAACGTCGTCCGCTGCATCGTGAGCAGCGGGGCGCCCTCGGGCTCGTCGAGCCGCTGCCCCTCCTCCGCGGTCGCGGCTCGTGCGCCGACCGCCTGACGGGCGCTGTGCAGGGTGATCCCGGCCGATCGCATGAGCCGGTAGAGACCGGTCTCCTCCAGCTCCGCGGTCTCCAGCCTGAGCAGCCCGGCGGGGAGGTGGTTACGCAGATGCGCCACGGGCTCGCCGTGCGTCAGCCGCAGCCGCTCGACCAGCGCGACCTCCGCCCCCTCGGCGATCCCCAGCGCGGCGGCGACCTCGGCATCGGCCTCGGTGGTGGTGTTGAGCAGTACGCGGGTGGCCGGCTTCTGCCCGGCCGCCTCCAGGTCGTCGTAGAGGCTGCTCAGCTCCAGCGGCCGCTTGACCTGGCTGTGGACGACCTGGGTGCCGATACCGCGGCGGCGCACCAGCAGCCCCTTGTCGACCAGCGACTGGATCGCCTGCCGCACGGTGGGCCGGGAGAGCCCGAGCCGGCCGGCCAGCTCGATCTCATTGCCGAGCAGGCTGCCGGGGGCGAGCCTGCCGTTCTCGATCGCCGCCTCCAGCTGCTGCGACAGCTGGAAATACAACGGGACCGGACTGCTCCGGTCCACGCTGAACTGGACGGGGCTCCCGGCGCCCAGGGCATCTTCTGCATCGCGTTTCCCCACGTTGGCGAGCGTATCCGTCCCGGCAGATGACGGGAAGTCCAGAGGTCACATTGTCCGGACAAGGACTACTACCGGGGGGCGTAGCCGGCCCGGGACCGGCGCTGCTGCCGACGCCCCGGCGCCGGGCCACGGCCGGGTCATGCCGCTCGCCTCCCCCGCTACTTCATCCACTCCTGCTCGTACTTGCGGTACGTCCCGTCATGCGTGGCCAGATGGACCCACTGGTTCACATAGGCCGTGAACTCGCCGTCGGCGCGGGGCAGGGCGTAGGCCTTCTCGGAGAAGGTGAAGGGCTTGTCCGGGTGGATGGCGCAGAGTTCGGGGTGGATTTTGGCCTGGTAGCGGGTCTCGCCGGCGTCCGTCATCATCACGTCGGCACGGCCGGCGATGATCTCGTCGAAGATCGTGGTGTTGTCCGGATGGACCGTGAGGGTCGCCCGCTTGATGTGGGCGCGGGCGAACTCCTCGTTGGTGCCACCGGGGTTGACGATGACGGTCGTGCCAGGTCGGTCGATCTGCCGGAGCGTCCGGTACCTGTCCTGGTCCGCGCAGCGCGCGATGGGCGTCTTGCCGTCCGTGCGGGTCGGCTCGCTGAAGGCGACGGACCGGGCCCGTGCGAGCGTGATCGAGACGCCGCCCATGGCGATGTCACAGCGGCCGGCCGACAGGTCGCCGACGAGCCGGGCCCAGGTCGTGGCCACATAGCGGGGCCTGGCGTCCAGGCTCTTGGCGAGGTCCCGGGCCATCTCGATGTCCACACCGCGGTACGTGCCGGTCGCGGGGTCGAGATGGCTGTAGGGACGGTAGTCGCCGGTGGTGCACACACGCAGCACCCCGCGCCGCGGAACGGCGTCGAGGGCCGATGTCCTCTTGCCGGCCGCGGGGGCCGCGCCCCGTACGGCGGCGGGGGTGCCGGAGGCCGCCGGGGCGGCGGCGGTGACGGCGAGCAGACAGGCGAGGGCGGACAGGGTGGCGGCGCGCTTCATATGGGCTCCCGGGGCTCCTGGTCGGGCGGTCATGCGCCCGGACGCCGCGCCGTGCCGGGCAGGACACGGCGTAGCGCGGCGGCGCGGTCACATGACCGAAGCGCTCAGCGTGACAGAGCCGTTGGCCGCGGTGAACCCCCGGTCGGCCGGCGGCGAGCGACGGCCCGAAGGGCCGGGGCCGGTGCGGTCGGACCGTCAGCCGTCGTAGCGGTCCGCGCCGTCGAGGCCCGTCTCCTGGTCGGCGGCGGCCTCGGCGAGGCGGCCGAGGAGGTCGGCGGCGCGCTTGGCGACGGTGTCGCGGTCGCCCTCAGAGAGCGCCGAGCCCATGCCGACGGCGACGGCACCCGCGGCGATCCACTCCGGCGCGCCGTCGACCGTCACCCCGCCCGTCGGCAGCAGCGGCACCTGCGGCAGGGCGGCGCGTATCTCCCTGAGCCAGGACGGGTCGTACGACGAGGCGGGGAACAGCTTGAGCGCGTCCGCGCCGAGTTCGAGGGCGCGGACCATCTCGGTCGGCGTCGACACCCCGGCGAAGACCGGGACGCCGTAGCGGTGGCCCGTACGGATGACCTCGGCGTCCAGGGTCGGTGAGACCAGGTAGCGGGCGCCCGCGTCGACGGCCATCCGGGCCGACACCCCGTCAAGGACCGTACCCGCGCCGATGACCGCGTCATCGCCCAGCTCGCGCGTCAGCGTCGTGACCGCCTCCAGCGCGAAGGGGGTGGTGAGGGATATCTCCAGGCTCGTGATCCCCGCGGACAGCAAGGTGTCGGCGGTGGCGCTCGCCTCGTCGTACGTCTTGCTGCGGACGATGGCGAAAACGCGCTGCGCCAGTGCGGCCCGGGTGATCTCCCAGCGATACACGGCAGTTCGCCGTCCTTCCTTTTGTCCAGCGCCTTATGCCGACTGCCATGGCCACGGCGGATACGGCACTTTCCGGGGCGCGCCGCGGCAGCTGACCGCACATGGTCCCTTGTCCGCCGATGCCCGCCCGCTCCTCGTTTCTCCCGAAACGCTACCGGGAACCACTGACAATCCTGCCTCGGGGGTGCGCCCCGCGCGCCCCTTCTGCAGAGAATGCCGGAAAACGCAGGTGGGAGGGGGCGCACAGCACGGCGGCGGCCGGGGTGCGAGTGCACCCCGGCCGCCGCGGTCGGTGGATGTAGCGGTCTCAGCAGCTGCGATTCAGCTCAGCAGCCGCGGTCGACGAGGTCGAACGACTTGTAGTGGTCGGCGGTGTAGTAGTCCTCGTTCTGCTTCTCACCGGTCACGATCCGGCGCGCACCACGGTCGGGCGAGCCTGGTGTGACGACGGTGTACTCGTGGTAATAGCCGGAACTCTGGGACGGAAGGATGCCCTCGCGGTTGCTGAACACAGTTCCGTCCTGCGGGTACGGGTAGGGCCCGCCCTTCTCGATCAGATCGAGGGTGTCATGGGCCTGCGAGGGCAGCTTGGTGAAGCAGATCTTGCCGACGTCCTGGGCGTGCACGGCCGTTGCGTGCGCCGTCGTGGCGTACGGGGCGGCCGGGCGTGCCGAGGCGACGGAGGGGGTGGCGGCGACCGCGGTCCCGCCGAGGAGAAGGGCCGAAGCGAGGGCGCCCGCGGCGCCGAACCTGGTGATCCGTGGGGGGATTCTCATGCCCTCCAGGATGACGCGCGTAGACATGCCCCTGTCAATCCCAAGGGACGGAAGTTTCCCGGGAGTTAACGAGGCCACCCCGATTCGTCACCCGGATCCCGGCCCCCGCCCGGGCCGGACGGCACCCGGCGCAGGGCTCTTTGCCTCTCAGGCAAAACTTTTGCCCGGGAGGTGAAGGATGGCTATACCGGAGGTATGACCGAGCTCCCCGACGAGCCCTCCGGAGCACCGCCGGAGGACCTCCCCACCGTCGCCCCGCGCCTGCGGGACCTGCGACGCCGCAGCGGTCTCACACTGGAGACCGCGGCCCGGCTGGTGGGGCTCTCGCCCGCGCACCTGTCACGGCTGGAGACCGGCCGGCGTCAGCCGTCGCTGCCGATGCTGCTGGCACTCGCGCGTACCTACGGCACCACGGTATCCGACCTGCTCGGCGAGACCGCCCCGGAGCGCGACCCGATCGTGCGGGCCGGCCGTACGGAGCCGTCGGAGGCCGGCGGCTGGACGTACCGCACGGTGGGCGGCGCCGGGCGGGCGATGCAGGCGCTGCGGGTCCATGTGCCGCAGCGGGCGCAGGGCGAGCTGGTCCGGGTGCACCCCGGTGAGGAGTGGCTCTACGTCCTCAAGGGGCGGCTGCGGCTGACGCTCGGCGCGGCCGTGCACGTACTGGACCCGGGGGACGCGGCGCACTTCGACTCGCTGACCCCGCACCGTATCGCCGCCGCCTCCCGGGGCGGCACGGAGCTGTTGTTCGTCCACACGCTGCTGCAGAGCGGCGCCGCCGAGCTGTGCCTGGGCGACGACGCGGCGCACCGCGGCCCATGAGCAGGGAAGGATCCTTCGCCGTGCCCGACCACTCCACTCCTCGGCCGGGGGATTCCCCGGCCGGGGCGATCCCCGCCGATCCGGCCCCCGAGCGCCGCTACGTCGAGAACAAGCCGCCCCGCGGGGTGTATGTGCGGGTGTTCATCTACGTCGTGGCGACGCATGTGCTGCTGGCGTTCATGAGCCTGCTGGTGGTCGCGGCGAAGTCGCGTTAGCGGCGCTTCCCGGCAAAGCGCGGCGAGCGCCGTCCGGGCCCCTAATCTGAGGCCCCGTCACCGCTCTCGCCCCGCCCCGGAGGAGACCGACCCATGCGCCCCGACCCCGACGCCCCTCGCCCGACCGCGGCCGCCGTGCTCCATGACGCGGTATGCGCGCTCGCCCCCGGTGCCGGCGCCAACCGGCTGGTCTCGCGGATCGAGGCGGGCGAGGCGCCGCGCTCCGTCTTCGCCACCTTCGCCCTCGAACAGCACCAGGTGATCACCGCCGACCGGCTCAGCTTCCAGCATCTGGCGCGCCGGGCGGACGGCGACCCGCCCGTTGCCGACTTCTTCGATCTGCTCGCCCAAGGGGAGGCGCTGGCCCTGCGGCAGCTGGCCGGGCTGGCGGATGCCTGCGGGCTCTCCGAACAGGACATCGCCGGCTACCAGCCGCGGCCCGGCTGCCAGGCCTACCCGTCCTATGCGGCGCGGCTCGCCCTCGGCGCCGAGCCGACCGATGTGGCGATCGCGCTGACCGCCAACTTCGCGGCCTGGGGCGGCTACTGCGCGACCGTCGAGGCCGCGATGCGCGAGCACTACGCCTTCCCGGAGGAGGCCCGCGGATTCTTCGGGTTCTTCGCCGAGCCGGCGCCGGACGTCGAGGAGCGGGCGCGGGCGGCGGTGCAGCACGGCCTGGACACCGGCCAGGCCCGGCCGGCCGCGGCACACCGCTACGGCCGGCTCCTCCAGGCGTATGAACTCATGTTCTGGGACGCGGTCGCGGACTGATCCGCACGCGGGACCGGCCGCCGACCCCACCTCACATGGGCAGCGAGAGCAGCCGCAGCGGTCCGGCGGGCTGCTCCGCACCGTCGTGCAGCGGCGTCCACATGGTCCGCAGCGGCATGATCGCGGGCCCTTCGGGCTGTTCGACCTCGACTTCCCCGGGGAGCGTGTGCCAGCCGAGCCGCTGATACAGCGCCACGAGCGGCGGCCGGCAGAAGAGCAGGGCGTGCCGCGGCCCCATCGTGCGGGCGTGCGCCACGGCGGCCGTGACGACCAGCCGCGCCAGCCCGTGCCCCCGCAGGTCCGCCGCGACGGCCACCCCGCCGAGGCCCACCGCCGAGGTCTCCTCGCCGCCGGCCGATACCGGCAGCAGCACCAGACCGGCGTGCGCCACCAGGCGGCCGTCACGTCTGATGCCGAAGTGCTCGTCCTTGCGCCGCCACGTCAGGCCGGCCCCCGCGACGCCGAAGGGATCGTCGCCGTCGCCGAGGATCTCGTTCTGCTCCGTGTGCGTGTACCGCGGAAGACGTATGACCGTCGGTGGTGCGGAGAGTGGGTTCCCAGTCATGGCACCATCATGATCTCCGCGGCGGCACCGGAGAAGCCCGGGCCGGTCCGTCAGCCGCCCAACTCCCCGTAACGGGCGGTCAGCCGGCGCGCTCCCTCGTCGGTGAGCGAGCCGTGCAGCCGCAGGCGGGCGATGCCGCCGTCGGGGAAGATGTCGATCCGGACGTGGGTGACGGCGGGGGCGTCGTCGAGCAGGAAGCGGTGGACGGTGTCGGGCTGCAGGCGCGTGCGGGGCAGCAGTTCGGTCCACTCGCCGCTCTCGCCGTCGCGGCCGGACAGACCCGCCCAGCCCGCCGAGTTGCCCTTCAGGTAGCCGGTGTCGATCTCCACCGCGCGGATCACGGACTGCTCGGTGAGGCGGTAGCGGACCCAGTCGTTGCCGCTGCCGCGGCGGCGCCGGGTCTCCCAGCCGTCGTCCATCTTGCGGGAGCGGCCCGGCTGGATGGTGTGGGTGGGCGAGGAGTAGAAGCGGTCCGAGGCGTCCTCGACCTGGCCGCCGTTCTCCAGTGCGGCGACGTCGAACGTGCCCAGCGCGGCGAGCCAGCCGGGCGCCGGGACGACCTCGCCGTGGACCCGGAGGCGGGCGACGCCGCCGTCGGGGTGCTGGTTGAGGCGCAGGTGGGTGAAGCGCCGCTCCGCCCGGACGGTGAAGCCGTTGGCGGCGTGTCCGCCGATGGCGGTGCGCGGGACGAGGGGGGTCCAGGCGACCTCGCCGGCGAGGAGTTCCGCGGGCGAGGGCGAGCCCTCGACGCAGGCGCCCTCGACGCTGACGGACTGGGGGTAGTTGCCGCGGAAGTGGGCGGTGTCGACGATGATGCCGTGGATCACGCCGGGTGCGCCGAGGCGGATCAGCGCCCAGTCGTGGTCCTCGTCCGCCGGGAACGGGTGCGCGCCGTCGGTGCCGCGGCGGCGCCGGGTCTCCCAGCCGTCCATGATCTTGCCCTTGTGGCCGAAGGCCTCGGGGTCGAAGTGGGCGGGCTCGGGCCGCAGGAGGTTCTCCCGTTCGGCGAAGAACTCGTCATTGGCGGCGATCACGCCCGCGCCGAGCCGGCGGTCGGCGAGGTCGGGCAGGTGGGCGAAGGGGAATCCGGCGGCGCCGGGGGTCCGGTAGTCGGCATACGGGTCGCCGCCTTGGTAGGGGCCGGCGTCACCGGTGTAGCGGGGGAGGTCGGCGGTGGTCATGCGCGCGGCCTTTCGAGGAGCTCGCCGGTGGGTTCGGCGAGGGTGCTGCCGTCGTTGATCTGCCGGCCGCGCAGCCAGGTGGACCGTACGACGCCGTAGAGGGTCTTGCCGGCGTACGCGGTGATCTTGTTGCGGTGCTGGAGGGCCTGCGGGTCGACGGTGAAGGTCTCCTCGGGGGCCAGGACGGCGAAGTCGGCGTCCCGGCCGGGCTCGATGGCGCCCTTCTGGCCGAGGCCGACCAGAGCGGCCGGGGCGGTGGCCATCCAGCGCACCACGTCGTCGAGGGAGTGGCCGCGCTCGCGGGCCTCGGTCCAGATGGCGGGCAGGCCCAGCTGGAGGGAGGAGATGCCGCCCCAGGCCGCACCGAAGTCGGCGGTCTTGAGATCGGCGGTGGACGGCGAGTGGTCGGAGACGATGCAGTCGATGGTGCCGTCGGCCAGGCCCTCCCACAGCGCGTCCTGGTTGGCCGCCTCGCGGATGGGCGGGCAGCACTTGAACTCCGTTGCTCCGTCCGGGATTTCCTCGGCGGTCAGGGTCAGGAAGTGCGGACAGGTCTCCACGGTGATCTTGACGCCCTCGCGCCTGGCGGCGGCGATCAGCGGCAGCGCGTCGCTGGAGGACAGATGGAGCACATGCACCCGGGCGTCGAGCCGCTGGGCGAGGACGATCAGCCCGGCGATGGCGTCGTTCTCGGAGATGCGGGGGCGGGAGGCGAGGAAGTCGGCGTACTTGGGGCCGTGCGGCTCGGGCGCGGCGTCCAGGTGGCCCGGGTCCTCGGCGTGCACGATCAGCAGACCGTCGAAGCCGGCGATCTCGCCCAGGGCGGCGGCCAGTTGCTCCTGGTCGACCTGCGGGAACTCGTCCACGCCGGAGGGCGACAGAAAGCACTTGAAGCCGAAGACCCCGGCGTCGTGCAGCGGGCGCAGGTCCTTGACGTTGCCGGGGATGGCGCCGCCCCAGAAGCCGACGTCGATATGGGCCTTGCTGCGGGCGACCTCGCGCTTGGTGTCGAGGTTCGCCGTGGTGGTGGTGGGCGGGAGGCTGTTGAGCGGCATGTCCACGAGGGTGGTGATGCCGCCGGCCGCGGCCGCGCGGGTGGCGGTCCAGAAGCCCTCCCACTCGGTGCGGCCGGGGTCGTTGACGTGGACGTGGGTGTCGACGAGGCCGGGCAGCAGGACGTCGTCACCGAAGTCGGCCACCCGCGCCCCGGCCGGGGCCGCTGCGTCGTACGGCAGCACCGCGTCGATCTTGCCGTCCTTGACGGTGACGGACGCGGCGCGCGTCCCCTGGGGGGTGACGACGCGCGTGGAGCGCAGCACCAGCTCTATCTCGGACACCCGGTCCCCTCCTCGTATCGTGTCTTCATCGTTGCCCGGCGGCGCGGTGGGCGCACTCCGCACCACAAGCCGGCGCCCGGAAAGGAATGCGGAACCGGAATTCCCTGCATGCGGAACCCGAAATTCAACAGTCTGTTGAATGAATCTTCACTCCGGCCCCCGACTCCGTCAAGACCCCTCCCCGGCCGCCGACGCGCCCCGCGCCCGGCACCCCGCCGCGCCCGACACCTTGGACGATTCCACAGAATGGATAATGGGTTTCGCGCAGCAGAATGGAGCTACGGTCACTGGCACCATCCGGAGATCGCGGCTAGGCACTCGCCCCGGGGCTCACACCCTGGGACAAAGAGGGCCTGACCGGCGAGAACGAGTGTGCGAGAGACCGTGTGTCACCGTAGGGGGACCGGTAGGCTGCTCCGGTCGGGCCCGGCGCCCGCAAGTCCCAGCCGAGACCGATCTGACCCGCCCCGAAAGGAACGCGCCGTGCCGCCGTCCAGCGCCAGCACCTCCGCCGCCGAAGCCAAGCCCGCAGGCGCCAGCGGCGGCGTCCAGTCCCTTGAGCGCGCCTTCGACCTGCTGGAGCGGATGGCCGACGCCGGCGGCGAGGTCGGCCTGAGCGAGCTGTCCACCAGCAGCGGACTGCCGCTGCCCACCATCCACCGCCTGATGCGCACGCTCGTCGCCTGCGGCTACGTACGCCAGCAGCCCAACCGCCGCTACGCGCTCGGCCCCCGGCTGATCCGCCTCGGCGAGAGCGCCTCACGGCTGCTGGGCACATGGGCCCGGCCGTACCTGGCCCGCCTGGTCGAGGAGACCGGCGAGACCGCCAATATGGCCCTGCTCGACGGCGACGAGATCGTGTACGTGGCCCAGGTCCCCTCCCGGCACGCGGTGCGCATGTTCACCGAGGTCGGCCGCCGCGTCCTGCCGCACTCCACCGGCGTCGGCAAGGCCCTGCTCGCCCACCACCCCGCGGACGAGGTCCGCGCGCTCCTCGGCCGTACGGGCATGCCGGCCGCGACCGAGAAGACGATCACCGACCCGGAACGCTTCCTCGATGCGCTCGCCGACGTCCGCCGGCTCGGCTACGCGGTCGACGACAACGAGCAGGAGATCGGCGTCCGCTGCCTCGCGGTACCGGTACCCAACTCCCCCACCTCGGCGGCGATCTCCATCTCAGGACCGACCGGCCGGGTGACGGAGGCCGCCACGGACAAGATCGTGCCGGTACTGCAGGACGTCGCGGCCCAGCTGTCGGTGGCGCTGGCGAACCAGACGCCCGCGTAGACGGAAGGGGCGGTTCGAGGGCCGGGGCGGGTCCGCGCGCCGGCTCGCGCCGCTGACGTGCGCGCCGGTCCTGCGCTCCGCGCCCCCGGTCACAGGCCGCTCGGCAGCCCTCCGAAGCGGTCGATGCCCGCGCGCACCTCGCTCAGCGCGGGCGACAGCGCGCTCACCGAGCCGACCGCCCCGGCGATCAGCAGCAGCGACCGGCGCAGCCGGGGCACCTCCGGCAGCCCGTGACTCACCATCGCGTCCAGTGCGGCCAGCTCGTCGTCCGCGGCCGCCCGGTCCGGTAACTCCGCAGGAAGCACGGCCAGTTGACGGCGCAGCCGGGACACCGCCCCACGCAGCTCCTGGACACGCGGGTCGCCTTCGACCCCGGTCACTCGTCGGTCCCTCTGCAGCTGTTCCACAACGACGGCGTCCTCCATGGCCGTTGCCCGTCCACAATGCGGGACAGTTAACGCCACTCTGTGCTGCCCGCGCCATACGGAGAGCGAAAAAATCGGATCACCGGCTTGATCCGGACGCCGCAGCGGGCCGGTCCGGACGCCGTATCCGGCGCGGACCGGCCCGCTTCGAGCCTCAGGGCTCAGGAGTTCTCCTTGGGCTGCACCGCATTGCGCCACACCCGCACGTCGATGGTCATGTAGCTGCTGGGGTCCGTCTTCGGCGCGTACCCCTTGAAGGTGATCAGGGCGACATGGCCGTAGTCGGTGGTCAGGCACATCTGCGCGCCCTTGGAGAGCTGCTTGGTCAGGATGCTCTCGGTGTACCGGGTCTCGGTGCGGCAGGTTTCCAGCGAGCCCTCCTGGCCGGCGGTGAGCAGCACCAGCTTGCCGGTCTCGGTGTCGACCTGGTCGTCCGAGTAGTTGTTGTCGTCGTAGGAGAAGTCGGTGTTGGTGTCGGTGTCCGTGTTGGTCGGCAGCATCGGCTCGTCGGACAACGAGATGTGGTACTCGTCGGGCAGGTTGATGCCCTTGTAGTCGACCGGGGTCGG
This sequence comes from Streptomyces sp. NPDC002446, assembly GCF_053595675.1. Taxonomy (NCBI): domain Bacteria; kingdom Bacillati; phylum Actinomycetota; class Actinomycetes; order Kitasatosporales; family Streptomycetaceae; genus Streptomyces; species Streptomyces sp. NPDC002446. The sequence goes on from NZ_JBSFYC010000069.1 coordinate 18,052, forward strand.
GTCCTGCGCGGGGGCGGCCGGAGTGCTGGAGTCGTCGGTGCCGGGGCTCGCCGTGGCGCCCCCGGTGGGCGTCGGCGAGGCCGCGCTGTTCTTCGCCTTCTTGCCGTCGGTGGCCTGGTCATTGGCCTTCTTGCCGTCGTCCTTCATGAAGGCGTAGACGACACCGCCGCCGGCGCCCGCGAAGGCCAGCAGGCAGACCAGCACCAGGGTCGTGATCAGCCCCTTGCGCTTCTTCTTCGGCGGCTGCGGGGCCGGCACCGCGGCGGCGGGGTAGGCGGCGGTGGGGCCGGTGGCCGCCGGTCCAGCGACCGTCGGACCGGTGGCCGTGGGGGCGGTGGCGGCCGCCGCGGCGTTCGCCGGCGCGCCCTGCGCGGTGGCGCCGACGGTCGGCGCGTAGGCCGCGGGCCCGAAGCCGGGCGGCGGGGTCTGCGGGTGGCTCAGCTCGGTCGCCACCGGCGGGACGGCGGGTGCCGGGGCGGTCGGCGGCTGTACGGGCTGGGTGGGCGGCTGCGCGGGCGGGGCCGGCTGCTGGGCCGGCGCGGCCGCGGCGGGGGCCTCCAGCGGGGGCGGCGGGGCCTGCGCGGGTGCCGGGGCCGCCGCACGCGTGGTGATGTCGGCGGCGACCGCGGTGGGCAGCCACTCCTCGGGCCGGCGCAGCTGGGTCTCGCCGGAGGCCGCCCCGCACAGCTCGATCACCTCCGCGACGGAGGGCCGCTCCGAGGCCTCCTTGGCCAGGCAGCGGGTCACCAACTCCCGCAGCTCCTCGGGGAGTCCGGTCAGGTCGGGCTCTTCGTGGACGATGCGGTAGAGCACCCCGTGCGAGGTGCCCTCACCGAACGCCGGGGTGCCGATGGCCGCGTACGCCGCGACCTGGCCGAGCGCGAAGACATCGGTGGCGGGGGTGATGGTGCTGCCCGCGGCCTGCTCGGGCGCCATGAAGGTGGGCGTGCCCACGGTGACGCCGCTGCTGGTCAGGGACGTGGCGTCGGCGGCGCGGGCGATACCGAAGTCGATGACGCGCGGGCCGTCGGCGGCCAGCAGCACATTGGACGGCTTCAGGTCCCGGTGCACGATGCCCGCGCCATGGATGACCTGGAGCGCCTCGGCGATCCCGGCGACCAGCAGCAGCACGGTGGGGACGGGGAGCCGGCCGTGCTGGGCGACGGCCGCGGCGAGCGAGGGACCGGGGACGTAGGCGGTGGCCAGCCAGGGGCTGGCGCCGTCGGCGTCGCTGTCGATGACCGGTGCGGTGAACAGCCCCTGCACCCGCTGCGCGGACTGCACTTCCTGCTTGAAGCGCCGCCGGAACTCGGTGTCCTCGCTGAACTCGGGCCGGATCACCTTGATGGCGACCGGCCGGCCGCCGGGCGTGTAGGAGAGATAGACCTTACCCATGCCACCGGAGCCGAGCTTCGCCGTGAGGCGGTACCCCGCGATCGCCCGCGGGTCGTCCCCCTCCAGCGGCTGGAAGATCCCGGAAGAGCCCACACTGTTCACCACGACGTCCCCCGACTCAGAAAATTGACCCCACCGCACACCGGCAGGCAGCAGCCACGATGTCCACAACGGGGCAGAACCTTATCCGGCCACGCGCCGCACCGTGACATCGCCGGTGAGCGAACGTCACGCATGTCCGAAGAGCCGGTTTCGCGAACGCATTTGGCCTCCATCCGGAGCGGCTCACGGCCACTGACGCGCATGCCCTGCGATGCCCGGAAACGGCCTGATGATGCGTCAGCACGTGCGTTCCCACCGGCACCCGTTGGCATGGGCGTACGGAATCCGATGCGTATGCGGGAGCAGAAGGGAGCATTCTTCCCTCCGAGGAAATATCCGGCATATCACTGGATCGGAGAATGCCATGGAGCCCGACACCGGCCCCGGCACCGGCCCGAACCCCCGAGGCGCCAGCCTCGTGCAGCTCATCTGCCACGCGTACGGACTCTCCGACGCATCGGAGATCACCTTGGAGCACATACACCGCTACGTTGCCGAGCGCCGCCGCGTGGAAGAGCGCACCCACCATCTGCGGGAGCGGTTCCGGCCGAGCATCCCCCGCCCACGGGCCTCCGACGACGCGGCCTGACCAACGGGGCGCACCGCGGGGCGCCATGAGGTAGGCAGTCCCCATGGCACCGACACACCCGACGCGCCCGACACCCCCCACACCACCGACGCCGCCGGCACTCCCCGCAAAGCCGGGAGACCCGGCGGCACCGGCACGCCCCGAAGGGAAGGTGGCCGGCCTGCTGCTCGCAGCGGGCGGCGGGCGCCGCCTGGGGGGCCGGCCCAAAGCGCTGCTCGACCACCGGGGACGGCCGCTGGTCGAGCACGCCGCACGGGTCCTGCGGGACGGCGGCTGCGACCCGGTGCACATCGTCCTGGGCGCCGCCGCCGGTTCCGTACGCGAACGGGCCGACCTCTCGGCGTACGGCACATCGGAGAACCCGGACTGGGCACAGGGCATGGGCTCCTCGCTCCGCGCGGGCCTCGCCGCACTGGCCGGCTCGGGGGCGGACGCGGTCGTGGTGTCCCTGGTCGACCAGCCGGGCATCGGCGCCGCGGCGGTGGCGCGGGTGGTGGCCGCGTACGCGGGCCGCGCCTCCCTCGCCTGTGCCGCCTACGACGGCCACCGCGGGCACCCCGTCCTCTTCGGCGCGGACCGCTGGCCCGGCATCGCGGCGACCGCACAGGGCGACCGCGGCGCCCGCGCCTACCTCCAGCAGCACGCGGACGCCCTCACCCTCGTCGAGTGCGCCGACATCGCCGAGCCGTACGACATCGACACGCCGGAGGACCTGCACCGACTGGAGTGACACGGGTCGGCCGGAGTGCCGGAGTGATTCGGCCGGAGTGCCGGAGTGATGGAGAGTGACGAACATGGCACCGAGAGCCAGTCGATCACCACTTCTGTCGACCCTGAGAATCTCGACATCAACAAACCATTGAAGTTCCGCGATAAGGAAACTAGTCTCCACTGGTCAGAAGCGCCCTGAACCCAGACGGCGCCCGCGACCGTGTTCCGGAGCCCGCGGCACCCCGTGCCGCCCGGCGTACCGGCGGCCGCCAGGCACCGCCGCTGAATGGAGTGACAGCTCATGTCCGCACCAGCGCCGTCCCCGCTGGCCATCGTCGAAGTCGACCCCGCCCACACCCCCGAACGGCAGGGCGAGGTCCTCAGCGACGCCGCGCTCGCCTTCGTCGCCGAGCTGCACCGCCGGTTCACCCCGCGCCGCGACGAACTGCTCGCCCGCCGCACCGAGCGCCGCGCCGAGATCGCCCGGACCAGCACCCTGGACTTCCTCCCGGAGACCGCGGGGATCCGCGCCGACGACAGCTGGCGGGTCGCCGAGGCACCGGCCGCGCTCAACGACCGGCGGGTGGAGATCACCGGTCCCACCGACCGCAAGATGACCATCAACGCGCTCAACTCCGGAGCGAAGGTCTGGCTCGCCGACTTCGAGGACGCCTCCGCCCCCACCTGGGAGAACGTCGTCACGGGCCAGCTCAACCTGATCGACGCCTACGAGCGCCGGATCGACTTCACCGACCCGAACTCCGGCAAGTCATACGCCCTCAAGCCGGCCGAGGAGCTCGCCACCGTCGTGATGCGGCCGCGCGGCTGGCACCTGGAGGAGCGCCACCTCCAGTTCGAGGGCCGTCCGGTCCCCGGCGCCCTGGTCGACTTCGGCCTGTACTTCTTCCACAACGCCAAGCGCCTGCTCTCCCTCGGCAAGGGCCCGTACTTCTACCTGCCGAAGACCGAGTCGCACCTGGAGGCCCGCCTCTGGAACGACATCTTCGTCTTCGCCCAGGACTACGTCGGCATCCCTCAGGGCACCATCCGCGCCACGGTCCTCATCGAGACGATCACCGCGGCGTACGAGATGGAGGAGATCCTCTACGAGCTCCGCGACCACGCCTCCGGTCTCAACGCCGGCCGCTGGGACTACCTCTTCTCCATCGTCAAGAACTTCCGCGACGGCGGCGCCAAGTTCGTCCTGCCCGACCGCAACGCGGTCACCATGACGGCCCCCTTCATGCGCGCCTACACCGAACTCCTCGTCCGCACCTGCCACAAGCGCGGCGCACACGCCATCGGCGGCATGGCGGCCTTCATCCCCAACCGCCGCGACCCCGAGGCCAACGAGAAGGCCCTGGCCAAGGTCAAGAACGACAAGGACCGCGAGGCCGGCGACGGCTTCGACGGCTCCTGGGTCGCCCACCCCGACCTGGTCCCGGTCGCCCGCGCCTCCTTCGACGCGGTCCTCGGCGACGCCCCCCACCAGAAGTCCCGCCTGCGCGAGGACGTCTCCGTCTCGGCGGCCGACCTCATCGCCATCGACTCCCTGGACGCCAAGCCCACCTACCAGGGCCTGGTCGACGCCGTCCAGGTCGGCACCCGCTACATCGAGGCCTGGCTGCGCGGCCTGGGCGCCGTCGCCATCTTCGGCCTGATGGAGGACGCCGCCACCGCCGAGATCTCCCGCTCCCAGATCTGGCAGTGGGTCGACGCCAGCGTCGTCTTCGAAAACGGCGAAAAGGCCACCGCGGACCTGGTCCGCAAGGTCGCCGCCGAGGAACTGACCGCGATCCGCAACGAGATCGGCGAGAACTCCTTCACCACCGGCAAGTGGCAACAGGCCCACGACCTCCTCCTGAAGGTCTCCCTGGACGCGGACTACGCGGAGTTTTTGACGTTGCCGGCTTACGAGCTGCTCACCGGCTGACAGCTCGCCGGTTCCCCGCCGCCTCCGGCACCGCGCGGTGCCGGAGGCGGCGCGTCGCGGGACGGCGGGTGGTGGCCTCACTGTGGTCACAGCTGCGGTGCCGCCCCAAACACGGTTGGTAACCTCGGAGCTTGCTCACGCTCCGGAGCCGGGCGCCGCTGTTGGGGGGATCGATGAGGACACGCCTTGTGTTCGTGCACGGCATCGGCGGGACGAGAGACGTCGTAGCCGAACGCAAGGACTGGTTGCGCGCACTGGCCGCCGGAGCAAGGGCTGCCGGTCACTCGGCACGGGGTGTGGAGCTCACCCAAGAGCTGGCCGCCGATGCCCGGTTCGCTTACTACGGTGACCTGTTCCGGAACGCCGGATCCCAGGGCACTAAGACCGCTGCCGACCACGAGCAGATCACCGGAGTGCTGGTCCACCAGCTGCTGCTGGAAGCCGTCGACGAAAGGCTTGCCGACCCCGGCCTCGGGAACGGTGAGCTTCGGACTCTGCGCCACGCACGTGCCCAGCTGGCTCCCGCAGGCACCGCGCAGGGCCTGGGGAATCCGGGCAGGTATGCCCTCAACGCGCTCACCACGCTGATGTCGCTGCCCGGTCTGCGCGGGATGGGCGGCTGGGTCACCGCCCGGCTGACCTGGACGGCTCTCGGGCAGGTGGCCCGGTACCTGGGCCGAGGCGAGCCGGACGACAACGGTCTTTCTCTCGACCGCAGAGTCCGGCAACGTGTCGTCGACATGCTCGACCCCGACGGCCCAACGGTCGTCGTTGCGCACTCGCTCGGAACCGTGGTCGCCTTGGAGGCCCTGCACGACCACCAAGGGCCGGTGCCGTTGCTGGTCACTCTCGGCTCACCCCTCGGGACGCGAACCGCCGTGCTGCCGCACGTACGCCCACATCCGCCCCAGGTCCCCGAACAGGTCGGCACATGGCTCAACTTCTGGGACCGGGATGACATAGTCGCCGCACGGCCCCGCCTGGAGGCGTTCGTCCGGCCGAACGCGGCGTCCGTGCTTCCGATGAGCTCCCGGGTCGACTCGGACGGCGCATGGGTGCACCCCGCCACCAAATATCTGGCTCAGCCGGCCGTGGCAGGCCCGGTCGTCGAAGCGCTGGAGTCGGCAGCGCGCTCATGACGGAGACCCGGCATGCCCTCGTGATCGCACCGCAGTGCGCCCAGCTCGGCGAGCTGGAAGGGCTGGAGGACGCCGCACGTTCCCTCCACGACGCCATCACGAACCCTCGGTTGGGCGCCTGTGAAGCTGGACCACTGACTCGGCCCTCTCTGCTGTACGGTCCCGCCCTCACCCAGGCGCAGATCGAGGAGGCGATCCGCGGCGCCGCCGGCCGGGCCGGCGAGGCCGGAGCCGTACTCGTCCTCGCGCTGATAGGCCACGGCATCCAGTCGGGCGGGCGGCTGTATTTCATGGCCGGGGAGTCCAGGGCGGGCGCAGTCCACATGGGCGTTGATGTCGGCGGCATGGTGACCCAGGCACTGGAGGCTCCCGGTCTGAAGGGCCTGATAGCGCTCGTCGACACCTGCCATGCGGCAGGAGCGATTCCCGATCTGAACTCACTGAGCGACGGCAATCAGGGCGGCAGGACCCGACTCTCGATCCTCATGTCCTGTGCGATGCAGGAGGACGCCCGCGATCTCCGCTTCACCCGGGGCATCGTCAGGGTGCTCACCAAAGGCATCGCCGGAGTGGGCAGTTACCTCAAGGTCTCGGACGTCGCCGACGCTGTGAGCAAAGACGACGCAATCCTGGGCCAATCCCCGGTGAGCGCGGAGCTGCACGGAGATCCCCTGGCGGCCGGCCGACTCTGGCTCGCCCGTAATCGCAGGCATTCCGACTGCGGGGCGAGTCCGGTCCTCGGCCCCTTGGCCATGCGGGAACTGGGGCGGGCACTTGAGCCGTTGGGATGCGGGGCCGCCGGGACCACCGTCACTGGAGCGCGTGAACTGCAAGCCCTACGCCATGAGGTGGCGAGCACAGCCGAGTCGCTGTCTGCGGAGCGGAACTGGGCCCTGCGGGTCATCTCCTCGCTGCACATCGGGTTCCGTACACACGACATGCTCGCTTCATGGCCCGGCGACCCGCTCACCTCGGAACGGCTGCGACAGGCATTGTCCCTCACGTGCTCACGCTCCGGCGAGCGCCTTCCGGATTCCACCGGCAGCGAACTGCTGCGTGATGCCATCGAGCACCTGCTGCTGCACGCCCCGGCACAGGGGCAAAGCCCCACCGCGCGCCTTGCGGCCTTCGTTGCCGCGCTGGCCGTCAGCTCCGGTGTCGCCTCCGATACAAGGGAACTGACCCGGTGGGCCGCAGATATCGGCGCATCGATCGAACTCAATGACGCCTTCGACGAACTGTATGAGCGAAGCTGCGGGGGGCGGGCGCGGCTGGTCGTCAGCTTGCATGCCGCCGTCGGTGACGAATGGCCTGAGTCTCTCGATGCCTGGTTGCTCACCGGGAACGCCGGCAAAGAAGAGCATGCTCCGCACGATGTGTTTCCCTGCCATCCCAGCCAAGCGGGGGTGGAACGGGGGCTGGGCACGGTGCTGAGATGGGCGTCCGAGCAGGCCCAGGTACTGGGCATCTCCTTTCGCCAGGTCGAAATCGCGGCCTCCACTTCGCTCTTGCTGCGGTGGCACCCCGAGAAGACGGTCATCGGCAGACGGTTGGGCGCACGCTATGACGTCGTCCTGCGCTGGAGCGGGCGGCTCCAGCCTCCCGAAGACCTCTGGTGGATCAACGAGGAGGCACGGGAACGGCTTACGGCCATGAGCAAGCCCAACGTGGGCGGCGCCCCGGTGGACTGGCTGTCCGAAGACGACACCCGTCATATCCCGTCTCTTCGCGATCGGCTCACGAAGGGCGAATTCACGCGGGCCGTGGCCCTCACTCACCGTCCACCGAGGCTCCCGGAATTGATGGAAGCCCTGCTGCCCTATTCACCCATCGTGATGTGGCCGGGTGGTGACGGCCAAGTCCCTGCCGAGGCCCGTAAGTGTGTCGAGGAGTACTGGCACTTCTTGCCGCTTGAGTTCTGCAGCGCCTACCGCGAAAGCTGGAAACAAGATGTCCCGGGGGCAGCCGACGCACGGCTCGCCCAGCTGCGCACGATCTGGCACGACGTGGAATGGCTCGAATTCTGCAGCTGGTTCGAGCGGTTCACCAAGGACGGGGAGAGTCCCACATGACCTGGCAGCCCTTCTACGTGGGTGACGGCACACCGCGCAACGTCGACCTGGGGCCACCGCCGCCCTGGCGCCGCTTTCCCCGCCCCTCGCTTCATCAAGAGTTCCAGCCGCCGGCCGGCCTCACCGATGCGGTGAACGCCGCCCTGGCGCTTCGACGTCCGCTGCTGATCACTGGCCCTGCCGGGTCCGGCAAGTCCACGGTGATCGAGCAGGTCGCGGCGGAGCTCAAGCTCGGTACCGTACTGCGCTGGCACATCACGTCCCGAAGCAGCCTGGCCGAGGCGCTCTATCGGTACGACGCGCTGGGCCGTATCCATGCCCAGCGGCTCGATCCGTCCGCGGACGGCGATGGCATCGAACCCTTCCTGCACCTGGGACCCCTGGGAACTGCCTTGCTCCCCTCTGACCGTCCCAGGGCGCTGCTCATCGACGAGATCGACAAGAGCGACCTCGACCTGCCGAGTGACCTTCTCGACGTGCTGGAACGCGGTGAGTTCGAGATTCCGGAGCTAGCCCGCTATAAGCACGAAACCGCCGAGATCCGTGAGTCCGGCAGTGACCGCAGAAGCTCCATCACGCGAGGGCAAGTGCGGTGTGAGCAGTTCCCGTTCATCGTCATGACCAGTAACGGCGAACGTGACTTTCCTGCGGCGTTCCTGCGGCGGTGTATCCGGTTCACCATGCCGATGCCCACGGTTGAGGCACTTCGCCGGATCGTCGAAGCCCATCTGCAGCTCCGCCCCGCCAACGGAGAAGCAGTCGACACACTCATCACCTCGTTCGTCGAGCGCCTCGGCAAAGGCGAGAGCCTCGCCATCGATCAGCTCCTCAATGCCGTCCATCTGCTGAGCGGCGGCAACGCACCCGATGACGAGGACCGGCAGGAGGTCATGGACCTGGTATTGCGCGAGCTGTCCCGTGTCTGAGCCCGACCCGCTGGCACGGGCACTCGACGCACTGCGCGTTGCCGTGCCAGATCTCGACGCCACTGCTCTGGCCGAGGCTCTGTGGCTGGCGGCACGGCAGGGTGACGACGCGAGGGCCGCGGACAGACACGGTGATCTGGATACGGCGGAGCCCGAGGCCGGACCGAGCGGCGACGACCCCCCGGACACGGCGGAGCAGACAACTCGGCCGGGCCCCGGGCCGAGCCGCGAGACGGAACGGACTACTGCCGATCGTGCTCTTCACGAGCATCTGCCCGGCAGTAGCTCCCTGGTGCGTGGGGACATGGTGACCGTGCCGCGGGCCGCCGGCCCAGCTCGTTCGCCAGACCTTCCCCGCGCTCTGCGCCCGTGGAAACGGCACTGGCCGCAAGGGCGCAACACCGCACTGGACCTGGACGCGACGGTCGACGGCTATGCCCGGAGCGGGGAACTGATCCCCATGTTCGCCGCGGCGCCGGAGCGCTGGTTCGATCTCGAACTCGTCGTGGACTCATCGCCGTCGATGCAGGTGTGGCAGGAGACCATCAGCGAGTTCACCAGCATGCTGGAAGGGCTCGGTGCGTTCCGCTCCCTGCGCGTCCGACGGCTGTGCTTCGCCCCGGATGGCCGTCCGGAAGTGCGGAACCAACAGCATCGCCGCATGGCTCCGCGCAGCCTGCGGGCATCGGACAATCGGCGTCTGATCATGGTGGTCTCCGACTGCGCTGCACCGCAGTGGCATGCGCCTCAGGTCTGGCAACTGCTACGTGACTGGGGAGCTGCGACCGCCACCGCTCTGCTCAACCCGTTGCCCACGAGACTGTGGCGGCGGACCGGTCTCAACCTGCCGGTCACCACCGTCGCGCCGGGCGGGCCCGGTGCTCCCAATGCCCAGCTGCGCTTCGATGCCCCGCTGTTGTCCGCCTCCGCCGGCGGCGACCACGGCGACTGGATGCCGATTCCCGTATTGTCGCTGTCCCCCCACTCCCTGGGGCGATGGTCGCAGATGGCGATGCGTAACGATCCGGCCGGATGCAGCGCCGTTCTGGTGCCGGCGGAGGGTCGAAAGGCGATCAACGTCGACCTGCCCGGGCACCTGGGCACGCCACGTCTTCTCCCCCTTGAGGTCCGCGCGGCGAGTTACCTCCGTACGGCCGCCCCGGCGGCGGCTCGTCTGGCCGTTCTGTGCTCCGCCTTTGACGAGCTGAGCCTGCGGCTGCTCCATGTGATCCGTCAGGAGGTGGCCGCCGAGGCCACCACCGCCGATATCGCGGAACTGATCACCAGCGGGCTGTTCTCCGTTGACACAGGCACTGAGGGCACCGTCGTCCTGGAGGTCCCCAGCGCCGTACAGGCCACGCTGCGGCAACATCTGGCGCAGCACGAGCTGTGGCAGATGAACCGAGCGGTCAGCCGCCACATCGCCGCACGAGGCGAAGGCCGGACACAACTGGTGTCCGTGGCACACCACCCCGAAGCTCCGAAGGAGCTTCCGGCGGAACTCACGGCCTTCGGCCGAGCCTCGCGGCGGACGCTGGAGCTGCTCGGACTGCCCGGCACTGCGCTCACATACCCGGAGGTCCCCCCGCGTCCCCAGCCACCCGACGGCCCCGCGGCGCGCTACCGGGAGGAAGGCCACATCGCCTCTCTGGCGGCCGTTCTCCACGACGCCGGGCTCGGGGAGGTCGACATGCTCCTGGAGTACGAGATGCCCCTGACCAGTAAACGGCTCGATGCGGTGCTGGCCGGGGTGCATCCGGTGACCGGTCATCCCTCGTACGTCGTTGTTGAGCTGAAGCGCTGGACCCAGGTGACGTGCGACGAGAACGATCCGACGCTGTGTTACGCCGAATCCAACGCTCGGCCGGTACTGCATCCGGTGGAGCAGGTTCGGGGGTACTGCCAGTACCTCGCCAGCCTCAACGGCGCAATTGCCGCTCATCCGGAACGCTTGCACGGCGTGGTGTATCTGCCCCACGCAACGGAGTTTGGTGTGGGCGGGCTGCGTCGGATCGAGATGAGCCAGTACGGTCAGCTGTTCACGTCCGAGCGGCGTGCCGCCTTCGTGGAATACCTCAAGGCACGTCTCGCGCCCAGGGCGGAGCCGCGGGCGGCCGATGAACTGCTGGCCGGGGAAGTCGCGTCACCGAAACGGCTGATGGATGCGGTTGCGCAGGAGGTGCGCGAACGGCAGCAGTTCATTCTGCTGGACGAGCAGAAGCTCGCGTATCAGACGGTGTTCAACGCGGTGCACAAGGCGCGGGATTCGCACCACAAGGAAGTGGTGGTGGTCGCCGGCGGTCCCGGCACGGGAAAGAGCGTGATCGCGCTGTCGCTGCTGGGTGAGCTCTATCGGCGCGGAGTCACCACGTTGCATGCGACCGGGTCAGCATCGTTCACCAGAACCATGCGGCGGGTGGCCGGAGCACGCAAACGTGAGGGGCAGCTTTTCAAGTATTTCAACAGCTTCTCGACCGCCCCCGAGAACGACGTCGACGTACTCATCTGCGACGAGGCGCACCGCATCCGGGAGACCTCAGCCAACCGCTACACGCCTGCCGCACAGCGCACCGGAAAGCCGCAGATCGAGGAGTTGATCAACGTCGCGCGGGTGCCGGTGTTCTTCTTGGACGAGCACCAGGTGGTACGGCCAGGAGAGAGGGGAACCGTCGCCGAGATCCGGGCTGCCGCGGCCGCCAAGGGAATCGAGTGCCGCGTTGTCGCGTTGGACCGGCAATTCCGGTGCGCTGGCAGCGATGCCTATGTGGAGTGGGTGACACGGCTGCTGGGGCAGAAGGAGGGCGGTCCCGTCGCATGGGACCCCGACGACAGGATGCGCCTTCTTGTGGTCGACACTCCGCAGGAGCTGGAGGCATTCCTGGTAGCTCGGCGGGCTCAGGGGTACGGAGCACGAATCTCCGCCGGGTACTGCTGGAAATGGACGACCAACGTCCAACCGGGGCAGGATCTGCCGGCCGACATCGTCATTGGCGACTGGGCACGCCCGTGGAACGTCTACGGGGAACGGGCCGTCAACGGAGCGCCCCCTGCCGCCCTGTGGGCGACCGATCCGGCCGGCTTCGGACAGGTGGGCAGCGTCTACTCCGCCCAAGGCTTCGAATACGACTGGAGCGGCGTCATCATGGGGCCGGATCTGGTGTGGCGGACGGATCGGTGGGTGGCCGATCGGGCGGCGTCCAGGGATCCCTCGTTCAGGCGCTCCACGCCCGATGCGGAGGTGGACCGACTTATCCGCAACACCTACAAGGTCTTGCTGACCCGGGGGATGGTCGGCACCGTGGTGTTCTCGACGGATGCCGAGACCAGGCAGAAGCTGCGCGAGTTGGTGCCGGCGGGTCGGGCGGGCGGGCCCGGCGTCTGAAGGCGAGCCGGCGGGCGCAGGGGTGGTCGAGGGGGTGGGGCGGTGGCCGGACCGGTTCTCATTCCGTTGCCTCGGTGCGGTGTGTCCTGGCGTATTCGGTCAGGAAGGCGGTTTCGGCGAGCAGGGCGGCGCGGAGTTCGGAGAGGAGTACGCGTTCGTTGGGGCCGTGGAGGTTGCAGAGGTTGTCCTCGGCGCCGAAGAGGAGGATTTCGGCGTGGGGTACGGCCTTGGCGAGGCCGTTGACCAGGGGGATGGAGCCGCCGGTCGCGCAGTGGACGGGGGCGGTGCCCCAGGCGCGGCGCAGGGCGGTGTGGGCGGCGCGGTAGGCGGGGCCGTCGGTGGCGGCTTCGTAGCCGGGGCCGGCGTCGCCGGGTGTGACGGTGAGCGGGATGCCGAAGGGGCGGAGGCGCTGGAGGTGCCGGACGAGGGCTTCCTGTGCCTCCTTGGGGTTCTGCCGGGGGTGTACGCGGAGGTTGAGCTTGGCGCGGGCGTGCGGGACGACGGCGGAGGCGGCCTGGTCGACGGGCGGTGCGTCCAGGCCGACGACGGTGATGGCCGGGCCGCTCCAGAGCCGTTCGCCGAGGCCGCCGGAGCCGATCAGCGGTGTGCCGTGCGGGACGCCGGCCAGCTCGCGGAATTCGTCGTCGCTGAAGGCGGCGCCGTCCCAGGGTGCGCGGTGCAGGCCCTCGACGGCGACATCGCCGTGGACGTCGTGGAGGGTGGCGAGGGCCTTGAGGAGGACGAGCAGGGCGTCGGGGGCGGCGCCGCCGTACTCCCCGCTGTGTACGGCGGTGTTGAGGGTGCGGACCTCGGCGAGGACCACCGCGGATCCGCGCAGTGCGGTGGTGAGGGTGGGGGTGCCGGGGCGGATGTTGCCGGTGTCGGCGATGATCATCGCGTCGCAGGCGAAGAGGTCGGGGTCGGTGGGCGGGTAGTCGTCGAAGGCGCTGCCGTACTCCTCCTGACCCTCGAAGACGATCTTGATGCCGACGGGCGGGTGGCCCCCGAAGGCCCGTAGCGCGCCGATGTGGACCATGAGGTTGGCCTTGTCGTCGGCGATGCCGCGGGCGCGGATGCCGCCCTCGATGTCGGTGGGCTCGAAGGGCGGGGAGTCCCAGAGCCGTACGTCGCCGGGCGGCTGGACGTCGTAGTGGGCGTAGAGCAGGACGGTGGGAGCCTCAGGGGTGGGCGGCGGGATGCTGCCCGTGATGACGGGCGCGGTGCCGGGGAGGTTGAGCTCCCCGATGTCGGCCACACCGGCCTCCCTGAGGAGGGCGACGACCAGGTCGCGCGCCTGGAGGACCGGTTCGGGCGAGAAGCCCGGGAAGGCGATCGAGGGGATGGCCGCGAGTCGCTTGAGGTCGGCGCACACACCGTCCATCAGCGCGTCGGCGGTGGCCTCCAGCGACGCGGCCGGTCCGCCCCCGGGGACGTGCGGGTCGTTGGCTTCCTGGTTCACCGCGGAACCCCTTCCGTGGCGCCGCCGGTACGCGCGCCGTGACTGGCTCATTGGCGAGGTGGGCGCTGACTCGCCGGATTGCTGACAGACCTTCGGAAGTGGGGAGCATATCGGGCATAGAGGTGGGGATGGTGACATGTTCGGGTCGTAGCGCGCCGCCCCGGAGCGCCTGCCGGGCCGGGCTCGGGGGCGCGCTGCGGGCCCATGGCAGCGGGTACTGTGTTCGCCGTAAATCGGCACTACAAATGCAGTAAAACGCATGGCAGGAAGGGCACTCCGGGTGGCACGGCGGCGGGAGCAGGTTCTGGACGCGGGGATTCGGGTGCTGGGGAGCGAGGGGGCGCGGCGGCTGACCTATCAGGCCGTGGATGCCGCGGCGGGGGTCCCGTCGGGTACGACGTCGAACTGCTTCCGCAACCGGGCGGCGCTGATCGACGGCATCGTCGACCACCTGCAGATGCTGGAGCGCCGCGACTGGGAGGACTTCGCCGCGCGGGCCGCACCGGCCGACGCCGGTGAACTCGCCGACGCCATCGCCCGGTTCCTGCAGTACGCGACCGGGCCCGAGCGGGCCAGGACCGCCGCCCGCTTCGCCCTCTACCTGGAGTCCATGGCCCGACCCGAGCTCCGCCCCGCGCTCACCCGCGGGCGCGCGGCCGTCGTCGGCTGGGGTACGGACTGGCTGCGGCGCTTCGGCTCGCCGGCGCCGCGCCGGCACTGCGAGATCCTCCTCGACTACCTGGACGGCGTCGTCTTCCACCAACTCTCCTTCCCCGCCGAGGACTTCGACCCCGGGCCGGGGATCCGCGAGCTGCTCGGCGGACTGCTGGACTGAGCCCGCGCGCGCTCGTCCCGGCGGGTATACGCGGACATCCGAGTCTGGTAGGAAAGCTTCCTAACGATTGGGGACTCCCCCACGGCTCGCTCCGAACTGGAGGACTGACTCCATGCGCACCCGATCGATAGGCAGGGCCCTGCCCAGGACCGCCACCCGTATCGCCCTGGGCCTCGCCCTGCTCGCCGTACCGGCCACCGCCGTCGCCACCACGCAGGCCCCGGCGGACCACCATCGCCCGGTCGCGGCCGACTCCGCACCGCGCACCGCACGGGCCGCGACCGGCCTCGACGACCCGGCCAAGAAGGAGATCGCCATGCGGCTGGTCTCCAGCGCGGAGAACTCGTCGCTGGACTGGAAGGCGCAGTACAAGTACATCGAGGACATCGGTGACGGCCGGGGGTACACCGGCGGCATCATCGGCTTCTGCTCGGGCACCCACGACATGCTGGAGCTCGTCGAGCTCTACACCCAGCGCAAGCCGGGCAACGTCCTGGCCAGGTACCTCCCCGCGCTGCGCGAGGTGGACGGCAGCGACTCGCACGAGGGGCTGGATCCCGGCTACCCCGAGGACTGGCGGAAGGCCGCCGGGGACCCCGCGTTCCGGCAGGCGCAGAACGACGAGCGGGACCGGGTGTACTTCAACCCGGCGGTCAAGCGGGGCAAGGCCGACGGCGTCGGCGTGCTGGGCCAGTTCGCGTACTACGACGCGATCGTGATGCACGGCGACGGGGACGACCGGACCGGCTTCTCCAGTATCCGCAAGCGCGCCCTGGCCAAGGCGAAGCCGCCGGCCCAGGGCGGTGACGAGAAGGCCTACCTCAACGCCTTCCTCGACGCCCGGGTCTGGGCGATGAAGCAGGAGGAGGCGCACAGCGACACGAGCCGGGTCGACACCGCGCAGCGGGTGTTCCTCAGGAACGGCAATCTCGATCTGCACACTCCGCTGGACTGGAAGGTGTACGGGGAGAGCTTCCACATCGGCTGAGCCACCGCACCCTCACGCCCCGGCCGACAGCCCAACGGCCCGCATGTAAGGCGTAGTTGACGCTAGAGGCGTAGTTGACGCTCCCCTACGGGCCGTTGCCGGTGGGCCGGGGCCCCTGCCGTCAGCGGGCGGGCGTGGCCGCCGGCTCGCCGCTGTCGTCCACGGCGCCGCGGTTGGGCTGCTGCGGTATCTGGGGCTCGTGCCCGTCCCCGCCTCCGGTCGTCACGTCGTCCGCCGTCACGTCGTCCGCCGTCGCGTGGTCCGCCGTCCCGCCGTGGACCGCATCCCCGTCCGCGGGCCCTCTGCCGAAGTGGTTGAAGGCCAGGTTGAGGGCGATGGCGACCAGGCAGCCGGTGCTGATGCCGGAGTCCAGGACGACCAGCAGGTCCTTGGGGAGCTGGTGGTAGAAGTCCGGCGCGGCGATCGGGATCAGGCCGATGCCGACGGCGGCCGAGACGATCAGGGCGTTGTCGCCCTTCTCCATCGCGGCCGTGGCCAGCGTCTGGATGCCGCTGGCGGCCACCGAGCCGAAGAGCACGATGCCGGCGCCGCCCAGGACGGGCAGCGGGACCAGCGAGATGACCGAGGCGGCCACCGGACACAGGCCGAGCACGATCAGGATCAGACCGCTGGTGGCCACGACGAAGCGGCTGCGCACCTTGGTCATCGCGACCAGGCCGATGTTCTGCGCGAACGCGCTGTTGGCGAAGCCGTTGAAGAGCGGGCTGACCGCCGTACCGAGGGTGTCGGCGCGCAGCCCGCCCTCGATCGTGCGCTCGTCGGCGGGACGGTCGACGATCTTGCCGAGGGCGAGCATGTCGGCCGTCGACTCGGTCATGCAGACCAGCATCACGATGCACATGGAGATGATCGCGGCGACCTCGAACTGCGGGGCGCCGAAGTGGAAGGGCGTCGGGAAGCCGAGCAGATCCGCCTCGGTGAGGGCGGAGAAGTCGGCGATGCCGACGGGGATCGCGATCAGGGTGCCGGCTATCAGGCCGAGCAGGATCGCGATCTGCTGGAGGAAGCCGCGCAGCACCCGGCGCAGCACCAGCACGATCAGAAAGGTCAGCGCGGCCATTCCGATGTTCGTCAGGGAACCGTAGTCGGGGGCTTGGGAGTTGCCTCCCTGGGACCAGTTGAACGCGACGGGGAGCAGCGAGACACCGATGAGGGTGATGACGGTGCCGGTGACCACCGGCGGGAAGAAGCGTACGAGCTTGGAGAAGTAGGGGGCGACGAGGAAGCCGAGCACACCGGCGACGATCACCGCGCCGAAGATGATCGGCAGTGCGTTGTCGGGGCTCTGGGCCTTGCCGATGGCGACCATGGGGGTGACGCCGGCGAACGAAACGCCGTTGACGAAGGGGAGCTTGGCGCCGACCTTCCAGAAGCCGAGGGTCTGCAGGAGGGTGGCGATGCCCGCGGTGAAGAGGCTTGCGCCCATCAGGAACGCGGTCTCGGTGGCGCTCAGCCCGCAGGCCGGCCCCACGATCATCGGCGGGGCCACCACACCCGCGTACATCGCGGCCACATGCTGCAGGCCGCTGGTGAACATCTTGAAGGGCGGGAGGGTCTCGTCGACCGGGTGCTTCCGGTCCCCCTCCGACTTCTGCCCGGTAACTGCGGCCACTGCGGGCCTCCTTCGATTTCTGCGTCGCCGGCGGCCGGCGAGGCGAGGCTGTCACGGAGGGCTTGCTCTGTGGTGCGAGGGGCCGCTGGTGAGCGGGCTTGGGTGGTGCCGCGCTTATGGCGCGTGGAGAACGGACGGTGGACCGGCGGGGCCGGGCCGGACCGGGGGTGCGGGAGAGGTTCCCGCACCCCCGGGTCCGGCGCTTGCGGATCCCGCTCGGATCCGCAAGCCCGGCCGGGAGCCGTCCCTCCCGGCCGAGTCTGGGGTGTGCGTCGGCCGTGTGTGCCGCGCCGAGGGGGTCAGCCCTCGGCGGCGATACGGGCCAGACGCTGTGCCTCGGCCCGCGTGGTGCGGGCGATGGCGTCCTCGTCGGCGTGCAGCAGACGGCCGTGCTCGACGACCGGCTTGCCGTTGACGAGGGAGAGCGTGACCGGCGCCGCTGCCCCGAAGACGAGGGCGGTCACCGGGTCGGCGATGGAGGAGTGGGCGAGCGTGTCCAGCTTCCAGAGCACCAGGTCGGCGAGCTTGCCCGGCTCCAGGGAGCCGATCTGGGTGGCGCGGCCGAGGACCTGCGCACCGCCGTAGGTGCCCAGGCGCAGCGCCTGACGGGCGTTCAGCGCGGCCTCGCGGTGCGCGCCGAGGCGGTTGATGAGCAGGGCGTTGCGCAGCTCGGTGTGGAGTTCACCGGACTCGTTGGAGGCGGTGCCGTCGACACCGAGGCCGACCGGGACACCGGCGGCGAGCATGTCCGGTACGCGGGCGATTCCGGCGGCCAGCCGGGCGTTGGACGACGGGCAGTGGGCCACACCGGTCTTCGTACGGGCGAAGGCCGCGATGTCGGAGTCGTTCATGTGGACGCAGTGGGCCATCCACACGTCCTCACCCAGCCAGCCGGTGGACTCGAAGTAGTCGGTCGGGCCCATGCCGAAGAGCTCATGGCAGAACTTCTCCTCCTCGACCGTCTCCGAGCCGTGCGTGTGCATCCGCACACCGAGCCGGCGGGCGAGCTCCGCGCCCTGCTTGAGCAGATCGGTGGAGATGGAGAAGGGCGAGCAGGGGGCGACGGCGACCTGGGTCATCGCGTCGAAGGAGGCGTCGTGGTGCTTCTTGACGGTCTCCTCGGTGCCGGCGAGCGCGCCTTCGAGGGTCTCCACGGCGAAGTCCGGCGGCAGACCGCCGTCCTTCTCGCTGCGGTCCATGGAGCCGCGGGCCAGGGTGAAGCGGACGCCCATCTCGGAGGCGGCGCGGATGATGGCGCCGGACAGGTCACCGGAGCCCTTGGGGTAGACGTAGTGGTGGTCCATGGCGGTGGTGACGCCGCCGCGGGCCATCATCGCGAGCGAGCCCTGCGCGGCCGCGTGCACCATCGGCTCGTCGATGCGCGCCCAGGTCGGGTAGAGCGCGACCAGCCAGTTGAAGAGGTTGTGGTCGGTGGCCAGACCGCGGGTGATCCACTGGTAGAAGTGGTGGTGGGTGTTGACCAGGCCGGGTGTGACCAGGTGTCCGGTGGCGTCGATGCGACGGACCACGTTCTCCAGGCCCTCGGGGGCCTTGCCCGCACCGATGGACTCGATCTTGTTGTCGGCGACGACGAGGTACCCCGACGCGTACTCGGTGTCGTCGGCGTCTACGGTCGCGATCGCACAGTTCTCGATGACGATGCGCTGGGCTGCCGATGGTGCCATCGTGCTTCCTCTTCTCTGTGGTGGCGTGGGGGTCCCCCTTGCTCGAAAGCCGGGAGCTCGGGGGCGGGCACGGCAGGACCCTAGGGGGATTTGAGTGCCGGGACCGTGGAACGGTGCCGGGTGCCGAGATGGTGGAAGAACAGGTTGAGCAGGACCGCGGCCAGGGCTCCGGCGCTGATTCCGGAGCCGAGCACGGTCTGCGCCCAGGCGGGGAAGTCCGCGTAGAAGGTCGGCGCGGCGAGCGGGATGATGCCGGCGCCGAGCGACACGGCCACCAGGATGATGTTGGAGCTGTCGTCGAGCCCGGCCTCGGAGAGCGTACGGATACCGCTGACCGCGATCGATCCGAACAGGACGACACCCGCGCCGCCGAGGACCGGCATCGGCACCAGCGAGACCACCGCGCCCAGGACGGGGAAGGCGCCGAGGACCAGAAGCGTGCCGCCGGCGAGCGCGACAACGTACCGGCTGCGTACCCGGGTCAGCGAGACCACCCCGACGTTCTGCGCGAAGGCGCTGGTCGGAAAGCCGCCGAAGACGGGGCCGAGCAGGGTGGCGAGGCCGTCGGTGCGCAGTCCCCGGGTGATCGTGGCGCCGGTGGTGGGGCGGTCGCAGATCTCGCCGAGGGCGAGCATGCCGGCCGACGACTCCGTCATCAGCACCAGCATCACGATGCACAGCGAGAGGATCGCAGCGGGCTGGAACTCCGGGGCGCCGAAGGCGAACGGGGTGGGCAGTGCGGCGATCGGGGCCGAGCGCAGCCCGTCGAGGCTCGCCATCCCGAAGGGGACCGCGGCGAGGGTGCCCACGACCAGACCGATCAGCAGGGCGATCTGCTTGACGAAGCCCTGGGCGAAGCGCTGGATGAGCAGGATCACCAGGAGGGTGAAGGCGGCGAGCGCGAGATTCTGCATGGCGCCGAAGTCGGCGGCGTGCTCGTCTCCGCCCTGCGCCCAGCCGACCGGCACGGGCATCAGGGTGACCCCGATGAGGGTGATGACGACGCCGGTGACCAGCGGCGGGAAGAAGCGCAGCAGTCTGCCGAAGAACGGACCGACGGCGAGGCAGAAGACGCCGGCGACCATGACCGACCCGTAGATGGCCGGGAGTTGATGGCCCTTCGCGGTGGTCTCGGCGATGGCGAGCATGGGGGTGATGCCGGCGGAGCTGGCCGCGTTGACGAACGGCAGCCGGTTGCCGGCGAAGCGGCGGATGCCGAGCGTCTGCAGGAGCGTGGCGAGCCCGGCGATGAGCAGACCGGCGGCGATCAGCCGGGTCCGGCCCGCGGCGTCCAGGCCGACGGCCTGGCCGATGATGAGCGGAGGGGTGACGACACCGGCGTACATGGCGGCGATGTGCTGGAGCGCGGCAGGGACGAGCCGCTTGGCCGCCGGCTTCTCGTCCACCGGATGGACCGGGAGCCGGGGGTGGTGCGGGACTTGCGATGGCTGTGCCATGGGTCGTTCCCCTCAGGATCCGCGTCCCCTCCCGCAGTGGGGTGGGGAGGGGACGCGAGGCACGGCGCGGCGTCGGAGAGCCGCTCAGAGGTTGGTCAGATCCACCGGGATCCGGGCTTCGACACCGTCGCGCAGAACAGTGGCTTCGATCAGGCCGTACGGGCGGTCCGCCGCGTAGTAGACCTCGTTGTCGTTCTTGAGCCCGAACGGTTCCAGGTCCACCAGGAAGTGATGCTTGTTCGGGAGGGAGAACCGCACCTCGTCGATCTCGGAGCGGTTGTTGATGATGCGCGAACCCATCTGGTACAGGGTCTGCTGGAGCGAGAGGCTGTAGGTCTCGGCGAAGGCGTGCAGCATGTGCTTCTTGACCTGCTCGTACGAACGCTCCCAGTTGGGCATCCGCTGCTCGTCGTCGGTCCAGTTGAACCGCCAGCGGGCGGACACCTGCGTGGCGAGGATGCGGTCGTAGGCCTCCTTGAGCGTCGTGTACTTGTCCTTGATGTAGCCCCAGAACTCCGAGTTGGTGGAGTTCATCACCACGAGGTCCTTCAGGCCGGAGATGACCTGCCACTGCTCACCGTCGTAGGTGATCTCGGTCAGCCGGGTCTCCTGACCCTTGCGCACGAAGGAGTGCTTGACCTCGTCGGCGCCGATGAACCTGGAGTTGGCGTCGGAGGTCTCGATCCGCTCCCAGGCGTACTCCTCGATGCGGATACGGGCCTGCTTGATCGGCTCCTGGCTGGTCACGAAGTGCCGGGCCAGGTGGATGCCGAACTGCTCGGCCGACTCGATCCCGTACTCCTTGGCGAAGGCGTAGACGGTGTTCTTGGTCGTGTCGGTGGGCAGGCAGTTGGCGTTGGAGCCGGAGAGGTGGACCTCTTCCAGATCGCCGGAGAGGGCGACCGAGACGTTGAGGTCCTTGATGTGGTGCGTGTCGCCATCACGGGTGATCTTGACGACGCGGTTCTCCGCTTTGCCGTACTGGTTCTGGCCGAGAATCGTGGGCATGTCGGTGCTAGCTCCCTCGGTATACGGAGTAGCCGAACGGGTTGAGCAGCAGCGGTACGTGGTAGTGCTCGCCCGGCTTGACGGCAAAGGTGATTGCCACCTCCGGGAAGAAAGCTCCGCTGTCCCTTACGCGGGGGGCGTCCTGCTGTTCCTCGGCTTGCTGGGTTGCCTCGTGGTGTAGGCGGTGCTTGTTCGAAACGAAGTAGTCCTCGACGGCGAAGTCGAGGCGTACGTGGGTGGTGCCTTCCGGCAGGGCCGGCAGGTCCTTGCAGCGTCCGTCCGCGTCGGTCTTGGACGCGCCGTGGGGCGTCCAGTCGCCGTCGTGGCCGGAGCGCACCGAGAGCGTGAGGGCGACGCCCTCTGCGGGGCGGCCCACGCTGGTGTCCAGGATGTGCGTGGACACCGACGTCTGTGCGGCCGGCTCGCTGCTCATGTTGCGTCTCCTTCTGCGGTCTCCGCGATACGGGTCAGGCGTATGCGGTTGATCTTGCCGAGCTCCACACGAACGATCTCTCGTTCCTGTTCCGGCGAGTTGTCGATCCGGTTACGGACCGCCTCGCGCATCTGCTCCCCGGTGCGGCCGGTGGCGCAGATCAGGAAGACATGGCCGAACTTCTCCTGGTAGGCCAGGTTGAGTTCGAGCATCTCCGCCTTGAGCTCGTCGGAGGCGCCGGCCATCCCGCTCTGCTCGCGGTTCGAGGTCGGGTCTCCCGGCTTCGGCCGGCCGATGGGCGGGTGCCCGGCCATCGCCTCGGCCAGGTCCGCCGCGGTCAGCTCGGCCATGGCGGCGTCGCTGGCGGCGTACAGGGCGTCGATGGTGGCGTAGGGGCGCTGGGCGAGAACCTTGCTCCCCCATGCCCGGCTGGCACACACCTCGTGCAGTGCGGCCCGTGCCGTACTGTCGTCGGCGGTGTTGAACCGGGTCAGCCCCGGGGTCTTGCTCGAAGACACGGGAAGCCTCCGTGGCCTGGTGCTGGACAGCTCTGCTTTGGCTGGAAACAGCTAAGACCCCCGGCAACACCACGTCAACACTTTGTTGAAAACTCGGCAACACAAAAGCCGCCGTCCGGGGGTGCGGACGGCGGCTTCGGCGGTCGGGCGCAGGCTCCGACCAGATCGTCTCAGTCGCCGCCCTTCGCGGCGTTCTCCCTGTTCAGGTAGTTGTAGACGGTGAAGCGGCTGACCCCGAGGGCGCCCGCGACCGTCTCGACGCCGTGCCGGACGGAGAAGGCACCCCGGGCCTCCAGTATCCGCACCACCGACTGCTTGGTCTTGCGATCCAGCTCCGCCAGCGGCATACCGTGCCGGCGCTGGAGCTCGGCGAGGATGTGGTCGAGCGAATCCGACAGATGCGGGAGCCGTACGGCGACCCGGTCCTGCCCCTCCCAGGCCAGCACGACATCGTCGCCCTGGGCCAGATCGGGCGCGACCATCTCTCCGCCCATCGCGTCCACCAGCGGCTTGACCGCCTGGACGAACGGGTGGTCAGCGGGCTCGGTCACGTCGCATCCCCCTCGTCCGTCTTGGCGATCACATTGACCTGCAGGGACACCCGGGTCGCGCCCGCCCGCAGGGATTCGCGCAGCAGCGCGGACACCGCGCCGAGCACCTGCTCCGCATCGCCCTCGGCCGTATTGCCGAACGGACCGACATCGACGGCGTCCAGCTCGGCGCCGGTGACGATGTCCCGCGCCACCACCGCATGCGCCGGTGCCTCGTCCAGGTCGAACGGCTCCGTCGTGAACTCCACTCTCAATCGCACGTCGCTCAACCTACGCGCGGTTCGGCCCGGCCACCAGAAATTGCCCCGGGGCCCCCTTGACAGCCTCCGAACCCGCCAGGCAATGTTCCATTACGCAGAAAAACAGTTCCACTATCCGGAAGGAGCGCCGCCCTTATGGGGTTCACGGACACGCGCTTCAACGTCAATCTGTCGATCCTGTTCACCGAGCTTCCGTTGCTGGAGCGGCCGGCGGCCGCGCGGGCGGCGGGCTTCACGGCGGTGGAGCTGTGGTGGCCGTGGGTGGATGCCCCGGTGCCGGAGCGGGCGGAGCTGGATGCGCTGCGCGGTGCGCTGGAGGGTGCCGGGGTGCGGCTGGTGGGG
>NZ_JBSFYC010000070.1:0-41075 GCF_053595675.1 Streptomyces sp. NPDC002446
CTTCGCGAGTCCAAATGGGCCAGAAAAAGATTTCGTAAATTGGTCGGATTCTCTGCAAGATCTTCTGTGCCCGCTCAGGGGTGCTGGGCACGATCGTGTCCGCGACCGGATCGGGGAAGACGATCACGCGGCTGCGTCGACGCTGGGGTGCTTCCCAGGCGGCCGGATCCTGGTCACCGTCCCAACCCTGGACCTACTCGCCCAGACCGCCGCGGCGTGGCGCCTGGCAGGCCACCGCTCCCCCATGATCGCTGTGTGCTCGCTGGAGAAGGATGAAGTCCTGGAGCGGCTCGGGCTACGCACCACCACCAACCCCATCCAGCTCACGCTGTGGACAGGGCGCGGACCTGTGGTCGTGGCGGCCACATACGCCTCCCTCGTCGACCGCCAGGACACCGACGCACCAATGGGGCAGGGACACGTCCGCGGGCCACCAGAGACCGCCCTAACAGGCGGAAAACACCTCTACGGACACCGAATGGACGGCTTCAACCTCGCCACCATCAACCAAGCACACGGAACCGGCAGGCAACCTCCGACAACCCGGGGCAGCAATCCACGACCGGCTCTGGCGACACCGCTGAGGCCGGTGCAAGAGATGGCCTCCACGCTGCGTCCAGCGATGTTTGAGTGACGGTCTGAAACTATGCGGCGTATCGCGCTGCGACGGGCCGGATGTCGGCATGGCTGGCAGGAATGTCGTCGTCACGGTGGCACCGACCACCTTGGGCTGGTCTTCCTGGCGTGCTCGCCCGGCATTGCTTCGCCGCTCGACGGCCCGGCACCCGCAACGACGACGACGGCTCTGGCCAGACAACGGACCGCGTGGAGCGGGGGCCGTGTGGAGCGAGGGCCGTGTGGAGCGAGGGCCGTGCGTCGCCGGCGCTGACGCCGGGCGCGATGCACGATTCGTGACGTCCTACCTCTGGGAGAACCTGTGACCAGCACGCCTGTAGGGACCACCGCGTCGCTCGCCGAGCTCTACGTGGCAATCCAGCAGTTCTACGCTGGCCAGATGCGCCGCCTGGACACCATGCAGGCCAACGAGTTCGCCGACACGTTCACCCAGGGCGGTGTCTTCGACAACCGTCCGGGCACCGCGCCGCTGACGGGCCGGCCGGCCATCGCCGAAGCGGTCCGCGCGTACCAGAAGACCCAGCAGCGCAGCGCCCCGGTGCAGCGGCGTCACTGGTTCAACATGCTGGAGATCTTCCCCCAGGACGACAGCACGATCCGCACCGAGTACTACGCCCTGGTGCTGGAGACCACGCCAGGTGACCGGACACCGCTGGTGGGGCCGAGCTGCTTCGTCAGCGACGTCCTGACGTATGAGGACGGTGAGCTGCGCACCAAGTGGCGCAAGGTGGTTCCCGACCACCTGGTGTGAACACGACGAGGGGCGGCTCCCGTTGGGCGGGTGCTGTGGTTCCGCGTGTGGGCAGCGGTGGTGCGGGGGGGGGTGCTCAGGCCAGGCAGGGGGGCCGGCCGCCGTGGAACGTGAACATGTCGTTCAACGCGGCCTCCATGTCCGTCACGGTCAGTCGCTCGTCCGGCGGCGTGCCGTGGTGTTCGGCGTAGGCACGGTGCACATTGGGCACCAGCCGCTCGGAGTCCAAGAGCTGTGCATACGGACCCAGCTCCGCCCCACGCGCAACCTCAATCGCTGACCTACCCGCAGCGGCCCCTGCCGAGGACGACCAGGGGCTGACGAACTACCTCAGCTGACCGACATGCTCCTGCCTGAGCCCAAGCGTCATCGACTGCCCACTGCTGCCGGCCTCTCAGATCAGCACGGGGGTCACGGGGGTCGGTCCGTTCACCGCCGACTCCCCAATGGCTGAGGCGAACGCACCCCCAGCCTCTTCAGTCACCCACAGGGGTGGTGCTGCACGCGCCGGCGAACTGCGGCCCGCACATGCAGCGTGGGTGGAGACATGGACGTACGAGTGGGTGGAGACATGGACGAACGAATCGACGAGCAGCACCTTGGCGAACCCGGTCTGCTGGTGCTCGACATCACCGCCGCCGATGAGGCAACCGCTCAGGCCGCGATAACGGACCTGAATGCGCTGTGGACGACTTTCGCAGTCGCCCGCGTGCGGCGCGTGCCCGGAGGGGTGGGCGTCCACGCCCGCGTATACGCGGCGGTTCCTCGCCCGGTTGGCCCTGGCGACACCGCCATGGCCGGTGCAGCGTCAAAGGCCGAGGCCGGATTCCGGACGACAGATGTAGCACGCCTCCACCCCGGCCATAAGCGCCTCCACGGCCTGTTCCCAAGTGAACGCTGAGCCTCTCGCCTTGAGCAACGGACGTTCTCGACACTCACCGGGAAGGTCATACGAGTCTGGTCAGCGTTTCAGTGGCTGCCTCATGCCGCTGATGCTGTGCCCCCTCCCCGAGGTGCAGGTCAACGTCCGGCGCAACTCAGCGCCGGTGCTGCACGACCGTGTCCAGGCGGCACACCGCCTGCACCGGCTCGGGAACCATTCCCCCGGATCCTGCGTGACCTCTTGACGTGTTGTCGGCTGATGGTGAGGGGACCGCATGAGAGCGCGGACGATGGTGAGCGTGGCGGTATCGGCCTGTGTGGCGCTGGTGGCGTGCGCATGCGGTCCGGACAAAGAGAAGGAGGATATGGACGCGAAGCCTTCGCAGCCGACCGCGTCCACGCGGGCCGAAGAGCCGTCGGCCACACCGTCCGAGCCCGCTCGGACTGAGAAGCCGCCGGCCGAGCCGACCGGCGACCGGCCCGCGCCCAGGACGAAGGAGGGCGCGATCCAGCGGTACGAGCAGTACCTCCACGCCCTGGGCCGTGAAGACATCGACATGGTCTGCGAAGTGGCCGGGCCCGCCGCGAAGAAGGCACAGAACCAGGGGCTCGGCCCGTGCACGTCGACGTACACCGCTGTGTTCCAGATGATCTCGGCCGCGCAGAAGAAGGCCCTGAAAACCGCGACGGTCGACACCCAGCGCATCGCCGTGCGCACACCCGAAAAGATCGAGATGCCGGTCGAAGCGGTCAGGGCCTCCGCCACCTTCTCCGAGAGCGACCTCGGCAACTACACCCTGGAGTACCTCAAGAACGATTGGTACATCACCGACTGAACCCAGCACGCCGCGCGCGGAGCCGCCCGACGGACGGCTCCGCGCCCACGCCACCCGGCGGCCAGTCGACCGGCGCCCGCCGACGACCTTCAGCCCGCACGCGCTGTCAGCTGTCTCCGCCCCGTGTCTGGCCGCGCCCGGCGCGCCCCGGGCCGGCCGCCGCCGACCGCGAGGCCGGTGGTCGCCGGTCGCCGTTCCCCGGGCGGCCTCCTGCGAATGTGTCTTCCGCCGAGCCCGTGCACCACACGTGTCACCCCGTCATGGCCGTTCTGGCTGCTTGTGGTTGCTTCTGGCTGCTTCTGGCTGCTTCTGGCTGCTTGAAATCGAACCGCACGCTCGCCACGCGCCGGAGGAAACCGCTGTGCACGACCTACCGATCGAAGCTCTCGAAGACCCTCAGATGGAGGCAACGCAAACCCCCATGCGCAACGGCTGTCTCTAGCGCAACGGGCCGCACCCCGGTGTAATCCGCTGGCCGCACGATGGCTGCATCCCTACCGTGGCCCCATGACCGGACTCCCTGTCCCCGTGCCCGGCGTAAGCGTCTGCGTGCTGATGAACCGCGGCTGCTGCGGGCCGTTCGCGCGCTTCGACGCAGACTTCGAACCTCCGGGCAGCGAAGGTGGACTGGAACTGCTGAGCGCTGTGACCGAGCAGCGGCTGCCCGCCGAATTCCTCCCGGCGATCCGGGAGGGCCTGGCGCAAGGGCTCGGCGGGGTGTCGGCCTCGGTACTGCTCACGGACGGCTACTTCCACGAGACGGACTCCTGGGCAAGCGCCTACCGGATCGGTGCGGAGCAGGCAGGCCGGGCAGCCCTCATCGGCGCGGGGCTGCTGCCGCCGGAGGAGGCCGGGGCGCTGCGCTGGGTGAGCTGGCCTGGCCGCCCAAAGCCCCGGCGCCCCAAGCGCGCACGCTGACCGCCCGCCGTGGCACCATCGCCGCCTCGTCGCGGCCTTGGGCAGGAGCCGGCGTGCAGGCCTAGGTGATGGTCACAGCGCTGGATTGAGCTTGGGCGGAGCTGGTCGGCATCTCACCCGTGGGTCAACCAGCAGTGCAAGGTCGGTCGGTTCACCTCGCATGTGCGGGGACCACCAGCGCCGGTGTATGGCGGAGTGCTGTCGGTGTACGCCCCGGTGTGCTCAGGCAGGTACACGGCTCCGTACCCAGCCGCGATCCGCGCGGACCTGACTCAGCGGAAGGGGAGGTGATGGCCGCGACGGTCCAGGTCGGGCGACCTGGTGCAGCTGCCATGCGAGCATGAGTGGCTGTGATCAAGACGCAGACGGTTACCAAGGAGCCAGTGTGAGACAGAACGTCGGAAGGGCGGTACCGCTGGCGGCTCTGGTGCTGCTGACCGCGTGCGGGGGTTCCGCGGGAGACGCCCATCCCTGCACTTTGACGGACACGCCCGCGGGGATCCGGGTGAAGGTCCACCCGCAATTGGCGAACAGGGTGGCCGACGCGACGCTTACGGCCTGTTGGGACGGCGCATGCCAAAAGCGCACACTGCGGCTGCGGGAGACCCTGTCGGAAGAACCGGCGACCCCAGGGAACCCCGTGATGACCACGGAATCCCCTACCGCCGCAGAAAGCCCGGCGGCGAGGAACGCCCAGACTCCCGAGCCCTCTATCTGGCCTGGCTTCGCGGTCGTACGTGACCTCCCAGGGAAGCCGATACGCGTCACGCTGGTGTTCAAGAACCAGCGGGGCGCCACCGTGCTCGACCGACAGATCAGTATCACCCCGCAGCCCACCTATCCCAACGGCCGCAACTGCTCGCCGGGCGGCCGTCAGGCACGCCTGACGGTCACGGGAGAGGGCTCGCTGATCCCACGCTGACCCTGCGCTCCACAACGGATTCGGGCCGGCGAGGCGCTGGGGCCGCCTGCGTCTCCCGGGCGTGGGACAGCCGCCGCTGTCCCAGGGCGGGCTGGATACGGGCGGGCGGGCTGGCTATCGGCTGACCCCAGCGCGCCGGCGTCAGCCGACAGTTCGCGAACAGCTGGTGGGCCAAGTGGTGCTCAAGGAAGTCAACCCCGTCACGCCGAAGGCTGAGGTGGGCTACTGGACGGCGGCACATGCGCGTGGGCGGAGAGTAGCTCCCCGCGCTCTGGAGGCGCTCACCAGCTGGGCCTTCGACACCTTCGGAGCCTACGGGCTGGAGCGTCTCGAACTCCTTCACCAGGTGGACAACCTGGCATCGTGCAGGGTTGCGCAGAAGAGCCGGTACGCACTCGGCAGCATCCTGCCCGCGGCGCCGCCTTCCTTCCCTCGCGATGGCCACCTGCACGTACGGCGGCTCTCAGCGGGCCACGGTGAGACATCTCTCCGAGGTGGCGGCCGCCTTGAACTGCGGCCTGACTCCGGAAGTGACGGTGCCGCCGCCGGCGCGGTCGATGCAACCGTGACAGAGCTGCCCGGCCCCGCCAGACCGGACAGCAGGAACCGGTGATCTGACGACGCTTCGAGTGCCAAGGTGACCCCTGACCCCCTCTTGCTTCGCGTCGTCTGCGACTCGAACAGTAGCCACGGCAAGTCCTGGGCGTGGTATGCGATAGCCGTGCCTTCCCCGACGAGGGGTCCCGACAAGCCCTCGCCCGGGAGCTGGGACTCAGTGAAACGGTCTTCGTCGACGATGCGGGCCGGAGCTTCGTGGACATCTACACGCCAGAGCTCCGAATACCGTTCGCCGGGTACCCGCTCGTCGGCGTGGCCTGGCTGCTCGGTCTGGTGAGGCTGGAGCTTCCTGTGGGGAGCATTCCTGTCGGCCGAGCCGGCGGCTTCACGTGGATCAATGCGCGAGCGGATGGGTTCCGCCGCGCACACTGCGATAGCACGGCAGCACGGTCTCCCCGTTCCATGACCGTGCCGACGCCCCGAGACCGCGACGGTCACAAGATCCGCCGGGCGGGCCCAGGCCGTCTCTTTCGGATCACTCTCACCGGCGTGCGATAGGTTGCCCGGCATGACTGAACTCGGGCCCGGCGCCTGGCCACCTGCCCCGATAGGGACCGAACGGCTCGTGCTCCGCGAGTCCGAGGCCCGGGACCGTGCGGCGTTCATCGAGTTGTTCGCATCGCCGGAGGTGGGCACCTACATCGGTGGGCCTCGGCCGTGTGATGAGCTCGAACGCGCGATGCCGGAGGTGCCCGGGCGGCGCCCGGGCCTTTTTGTGATCGAGCTCGACGGAGCGATGATCGGCATGATCACGCTCGATCGGCGGGACGCAGAGCATCCCGGTCATGTCCTTCCGGATGCCGGAGAGGCTCAGCTCGGCTACATGTTCCTGCCGGAGGCGTGGGGATGCGGGTACGCCGCCGAGGCGTGTGCAGCGGTACTCGACTGGTTCGCTGACACGCTTCCCGGCGAGCCGGTGGTGCTCTGCACTCAGACCGCCAACGACCGCGCGATGCGCCTTGCGGCGAAGCTGGGGTTCACCGAGGTGGAGCGGTTCGAGGAGTACGGCGCCGAGCAGTGGTTCGGCGTGTGGTCCTCGGTCACGCCGTCCGGTTGAGCTGGGCCGTTTCCTGAGGATCATCATCAACCGTTGGTTGATGTGTGTCGTTGGCTGATGCGGAGTCCACAGCCGGCTGCGTGGCCGCGAGTCCGGGGGTGATCTTGGCGGGGTGGCAACCGAGTACAGGTCTCAGCCCAGGGCGAGCCATCGGATGCCGAGATGTTCGATCTGCGCGGTCTCTGATTCGTCCAACGGCTCGCGTCCGGTGGCTTTGCGCAGGAAATGCGGATGGCTCCAACCCAATTTGTCGGCGGCCGCCATTTGCTGTGCGCCGAGAAGCAGCTCCAGTACGGCGTCACTGGCCGATGAGGTGAGCCAGGGTTCGCGTCCGAGTGCATCAGCCAGGTCGAGGCCGTGGACAGCGACTTCAACGACTCGGGTGAGCAGAAACTCCGACAAGAGCATGGCGTCACCACGACGCGTGAGCACGGTACGGCTGGCCCGCTGGACCCGGCACAGCCGGTCGGCTCGCCGCCAGATCGCGGCGAACTCGTCGGCAAAGGCGGCACCGTCCGCCGACTCTGCTGCCCGGTCCTGAGCCAGAGCGATCCAGCGCTCAGCGCGCGGGATTCGCTGCGGCGCAGACACGTCCGCCGATATTGGCCGTCCCGTTCCGTGGTGGCCTCTCCGAGGAGGGCAGTGGACAGTTTCCGGAGCTCCCTCGAAGTCCTATTGCGCCGAAACCGCGGTTCAGTGCCTGGTACGACCTGCGGGGGCTGACCGAGCACCTTGAACTCGCCAGGTAGAGCAGCGCGCCGCTCCAGAGAGGTGTGCTCCAGAGAGGTGTTTGGTCAGTCAGGCCGAGGCGTTCGAGGCGTTCGTAGGCGGCGGTCGCCGATTATGTTGGCAGCATCCACAATGAGCGCGGCAGAGGATTGGCGGAGGGGGCTTGCCGCCGGGGTCTGCAGCCCCCGGCAGGCGGATCCGTTGGTCAGCTCAGCCGGGCATCGGCGTAGAAGACCATCGCATCGCGCTGGTAGTCGACCAGCCCGTCGGCGATCTTGTCGTAGTTCGCGCGGAACTGCGGGTCATCGACGAAGTGCTGGCCCATCCCCTTGTAGGCGGCCGCGTTCGGGGTCCAGTACCGGCACACGAACTGGTACTGAGCGTCCACCTCGGCCTGCACCGCAGGATCGGCAACCGGTGTGCCGGCCGCCATGAACTCCGCCATGCGGATCATCTGCGCCGTCACCTCGCGCTGCCACTGTTCCGCGTCCTCGGCGGTCATCTTCTCGACGGCCTGCCGGGACTCCTCCCACGCCTGCGGCCACCGCTCCTGGACCTCGGCATCGGTCTCGGGGCTGGAGGGCTCGAAGCCCTCGAACAGGTTCTCCGGCCTGTTGATCTTCACCATGTCGTTGTTGTCCTTGCCTTCCTCGAGTTCGGCGATGGTGCGGCCGACCGTACGGGCGAGCGTCTCCAGCCGGTCCCGTTCCGCGAGCAGCCGTTGGTGATGCTCGCGGAGCACAGCCACCTGATCGACCTGGCTCTCCAGGACCGCCCGGATCTCGCGCAGCCCCACGTCCAGCTCACGCATCAGCAGGATCTGCTGCAACCGCAGCAGATCGGCCTCCTCGTAGTAGCGGTGCCCGTTGCTCCCGATCCACGCCGGCGGCAGCAAGCCGATCTCGTCGTAGTGCCGCAGTGTCCGGGACGTCACCCCGGACATCCGGGCCACGTCCGCGATCGACCAAGCCATTGCCCTGCCTCCCATCGCCGGGCCGGTCTTTCCGGCCCCAGAGAAGACCGTAGAAGTTGACGCAGCGGAATGCGCAAGTCGGAGACTGGCGGCAGGCACCCTTTGGTGGCGCTCCGTGTGGCACCGTTCAGAACGTTGAGAGCGACGTTGAGATCGACGTTCAGAACGCTGAGGGGGGCGTCTTCAAAGCCCTCGGCGGTCTCCTTGGGGCAGAGCCGGGCTGGGCGCCCTCAGGAGTCCCTCGGTACTCGACGGGCGTGAGCCGAGGGCTGTCGGTGGATTGTCAGCGGAGCCATAGCCGGATCGCGGCGAGGGTGACCGTGCCGTGAAAGACGTACGCTCTCTTGTCGTATCTGGTGACCACTCTGGTGGCCACGGCAAGTGAGGCTCCAGTCGAGCCCACTCCGCGTCCGACGGATCACCCCGCCCCGCACCAAGCGGAACGACCTGCGGAACGACCTGCGGAACGACCGGTTGTCGGACCCCGTCATCCGACCCAATGGACAGGCCCTGGGGTGTCGTCCAGCGCTCGCTCGCTTCGGCCCCAGGACCACGGGTGAGTCCAAGGCCTGCTGCTGTCGATCTGCCAGAACACGTTGGCTGATGCCTTGCGTGCCGCCGGCGTACCGGGGGTCTCATCCTGGTTGTTGGGGCGGGCGGGGCGCGTGTGTGCCGCCTGTGCCTCGTAGTACGGCATCGACGAAGCGTCCGCGGGGGGGGCGGCGTTGTGGGCGAACCACTGCCCGAGCCGGTGGTCGGCTTCTGGGTAGGTGAGCCGGGCGAAGCTCGATCGGGATGTGCCCAGGGCGGCGGCGACGGCTTAGGTGACGGCTGGCGGGATCACCGCGTCGTTGGCCGGTGTGGCCAGTACGGCGCGGGTGGACAGGGGGCGGTGGGATCGGAAGACCTCCAGAGCCGACGACGTTCGCCAGCTCTCCGGAGCGCGGATGATCTCGGTGAAGCCCGCGCGGAAGGGGACGGTCCATGCGCGGGCGGCGTAGACCGCCGGTGCGCACAGCCCGATGGCGGCCACCCGTGAGCCGTAGTGTGCGACCAGGTCGGCGACGGTCTGTCCGCTCATGTTCATGCTGAATCCGATCAGTACGAGGCCGATCTCGGCGGGAACGCAGTGTGTCGATCACGGCACGGGCCTGGTGGAAGCGGCGCTGCAGGCTGAGGTCTTCGAGGGTGCCGGAGCTGTCACCGCGTCCGGAGAAGTCGTAGGCCAGGGCGTGGTGTCCGCGGGCGGCGAAGTCCGTCATCAGGCCGGTGAGGCGTGTCTTGTCGCTGGTGCCGGCGCCGTGCAGCAGGACGGCCGTAGGGCAGGTGCGCGGGCCCGCGGCCATCCTCACGGCATCGGCCCTTGCGCAACTGAGGGATTCACCGTCGCAGTTCACCGTGAGCGTACGGAGCCGGCCAGGGTGCGGGCTCACGTCGTGGTTGTCGGTCATACCGCCTCGGCCTCCAGACGAGCGGGGGCCGGGTGGGGTGACCGCAGGATGCCGGCGAGGCAGGCGGCGATGACACAGCACGCCACGGGGAGGAGGAACGTGAGGTTGAGCGGCAGGACGTGGGTCAGCGGGCCGATGACGGCGGGCCCGGCGAGCATGCCGAGGTAACCGAGTCCGGCGACGCGGGAGACATTGACGCCGGCAGCGTCCTGGTCGGAATGGCCGGCGGCGCTGAGGAGTTGGGGAACGCAGCCGGACAGTCCTGCCCCGAAGACGGCCCAGCCGGCCAGGGCCAGGGGGATCCAGGGCGAGAGGGCCGCGGCTGCCAGTCCGAGTGCGGCGACGGATGCGCCGTAGCGGAGGATGGCCACGGGGCCGAGGCGCGCGGTGGCCCGGTCGGCGAGGAGTCGGCCGACGGTCATGGCGGTGGCGAAGGCCCCGTAGGCGAGGGCGGCGGTGGCGGCGGTCGCGTCGAGGACCTGGCGCAGATGGAGGGTGCTCCAGTCGTTCGCCACGCCTTCGCACAGCATGATCATCAATGCCAGCGCGGCCAGCATCCAGATGCGCCGGGGTGTCCTTTGGCGGGTCTTCGTGGCAGGGGTGACGTCGTCCAAGGGGCGGACGGCGTCGTGGCGCAGCAGTGCGGGGGCCGCGAGCGCGGCGACGGCCAGGCCGCCGAGCGCCACCGCGCCGAGCGTTACCGCGGGGCTCCAGCCCAGGCTGAGCGTACGGGATCCCGCCAGCGCAGCGAGGACACCGCCGATGGAGAAGGCGGCGTGGAAGGCGGACATGACGGGTCGCCGGTAAGCGCGCTCGACCTGGACGGCATGGGCGTTCATGCTGACATCCAGGCAGCCGTTGCCGACGCCGAGCGCCAGGAGCGCGGCCCCCAGCGTCCAGACGTTCGCCGCCAGGCCGGGCAGGACCACGGCCGCGCTGCACAGTGCCGCGCTCAGCGGGACGACGGTGCGGGCCCCGAAGCGGTCCGTGAGCGGTCCGACGGCTTGCATGCCGGCGAAGGCTCCCGCGCCCAGGAGCAGCAGGAGCCAGCCGAGCACGGCATGGCTGATTCCTGCGCGGTGCTCGATGCCGGGGATGTGGACGACCCACATCCCCATGAGGAAGCCGTTGAGAGAGAAGTAGGCGAAGGTGGCGAGCCGACCGGCCCGCAGGTCTTGTTCCATGCATCGAACATATAGAACACAATCCTCTTTCGAAAGATTGTCTTTCGAACAGCATTGATGTTCAATCTGGGTATGGCTGGTACAGATCGACTCAGGCAGATCACCGACGCCGTACGGGAAGCCGGCAGCATCGGCGTCGCGGAACTGGCCGGGCTCACCGGAGCCTCGGAGATGACCGTCCGTCGCGACCTCGAAGTCCTGGCCGCGCAAGGGGTGCTGGAGCGCTATCGAGGGGGAGCCAGGAGCCTGCTGCTGCGCGGTGAGGAGCCGCCCTTCGCGCTGCGGGCCCAGGAGGGCCTGGAGGCCAAGCGGCGTATCGCCGCCGAGGCCGCTCGGCTGATCGCCGACGGCGAGTCCGTCGCCCTCGACAGCGGCACCACGTGCTTGGAGGTGGCCCGCGCCCTGGAGCACCGACGGCTGACCGTGCTGCCGCTGTCCCTGCACGCCGTGAACGCGCTGACTGGAGCCCCGCAGCTGACTCTGCTGGTCCCCGGCGGCCGACCGCGGCCGGGCGAGCTGGCGCTGACCGGCCCCCTCACCGCGGCGTCGCTGGCCGCCCTGCGTTTCGACACCGCGATCATCGGCTGCTGCGGACTGGACGCGGACAACGGCCTGACCGCCTATGACCTGGACGACGCCGCCGTCAAGCGTGCGGCGATCGCCTCCTCCCGCCGGGTCATCGCTGTCGCGGAAGCCGCCAAGTTCTCGCGTACCGCCCTCGGTTTCGTCGCCCCGGCCTCTGCGTTGCACGCCGTCGTCACGGACGAGTCCGCTCCCGACGACCAGACCGACCGGCTGAGCACGGCGGGCGTGACCGTACGGAAGGTGTGAGGACCTCATGACCGGCACCGTGCTTCTCTTCGATCTCTTCGGCGTCATCGCGCGCCACCAGTCCGCCGAGGGCAAGGACCGGATCGTCCGGGCGGCGGGCATACCCGCGCCCGATCTCTGGGACGCCTACTGGACGGTGCGTCCGCCATACGACCGCGGTGAGGTGAACGGCCCCGGCTACTGGCGCAGGGTGGCCAAGACGCTGGGCACCCGCTTCGACGACCACCTGATCGAGCGCCTCGTCGCGGCCGACATCGCCAGTTGGAGTGGCGTCGACGACGCCATGGTCGATCTCATCGAGGAACTCGCCGCGCAGGACCGGCGGATCGCGCTCCTGTCCAACATCCCCGAAGAGTTGGCCGGCCACTACGAAGCACACCACGCATGGCTCAAACGCTTTGAGGTATGCGCCTTGTCCTGCCGCATCGGCCGGGCCAAACCCGACCCGGACGCCTACCGGTGGTGCCAACGTGCCCTGCGTGTGCCGCCGGACCGCGTCCTTTTCGTCGACGACCGTCAAGACAACATCCGGGCAGCCGAGGCCGTCGGCATGCGGGGGCACCTCTTCACCACCTCGGCCCGGCTGCGAGCACACCTCGGCCAGAGCTACGCCAAGCCATCCCGGCCATAGCGCTACGCCAAGCCATCTCGGCCATAACGCTCCGCTCCGCCACGGGCCCCGTCGGGACGGGTTCTGCGCGCAAATCAGGAGCGCCGCGGTGAAGCCGTCCGCGGCGCGGTGAAGCCGTCCGGCCGACCTCGCCACCCGCAGTCCCCGTGCACGGGGCGGACCGCTGACCCCGCGGCCGCAGCGGAACCCCAGATCTACCAAGGCACGATCTGCCCCTGGTAATCAAGGAAGTGGAGGCCGGGCTCCCCCCGGTGGCGCTCGATCGTCTCGGCCACCCCGGGAATGCTCTCCTCCACACTGAGATCGGCGTCGGGTCCGCCGAGTTCGGTGCGGACCCAGCCCGGGTCCATGAGCAGCAGCGTCCGCGTGTCCTCGGCGTGGCGGGCGGCGTAGCTGCGCATCAACTGGTTCAGGGCGGACTTGCTGGCTCGGTAGAGGTCCTGCCCGCCTTCGGTGTTCAGAGCGATGCTTCCCTGATCGGAGGACATGACGCCGATGGTCCCGGTCAGCGTGACCAGCGGGCCGAGGGTCTCCACGACACGCATCGGGCTGAGCGCGTTGGTGATCATGACTTCGGTGAACATGTCCGTCGGCACTTCGCCGATCGGTAAATCGCCGCGTGTGATGGCCGCGTTGACGAAGAGCAGGTCGAGGGTGCGCCGTGCAAGTCGGTCGCGCAGCGCCGAGATCTGCTCCGCCTCGGTCATCTCCAGTGACTCGATGGTCAGCCGCCCTCCGGAGGCTTCGGCCAGGTCGTGGAGCCCGGTGCGTCGGCTGCCGCGGACCGTGCCGATGACGTCCCAGTCGCGGCGGAGGTACTCGGCGGCGAGCCCGAGGCCCAGGGCACGTGAAGCCCCGATGATGACGGCTGTCTTGCGGGTGCTGGTCATGTGATTCCTCTCGGGGCAAGCGTCAGGACGTTCGTGAAGCGTCATTCACAGCCGTCGTCGGCCGGCGAAGTGACTGTGGCGATCACGCTGCAAGTCTCCGAGTAAGGAGCTGGGATGTCCGCTGTTCACGCGGTCCACGCGCAGCGTTGAGCTGACCGCCGCGGGGAAACAGCTGTATGACGAGGCGTCAAGAATCACCACGGTGGTGGACGTGACACTGCGGCGCGTGCGCGAAGCGCAGCGGGGCGAGCAGCGGCTCGTCGTCGGCTTCTCGCCCGGTCTGCACGTGTCGGACGCGGTCCGGTCGTTCACGGCGAGCTATCCGACGGTCGAGATCGATGTCTTTCCGCTGCGCTGGTGGGAACGGGACGCGCCTCACCGATCCTCGACGGCAGGACGCGGCGGACGTCCTCGCTGGAGGAGAAGTTCGAGCTCATCGCCTCCGGCCAGGGCATCGCGCTCGTCCCCGTCAGCATCGCGGGCTCGTACTCCCGGCCCGACCTCGTCTACCTGACGGTCGCGGACGCCCTGCCTGTCGAGACGTGCCTGGCGGCACCGGCGAGCAGCTGCGCCGGCTCCGTAGTGGACTTGCTGGACATCGCCACTGCAACGCTACGCGGACACTCCGGCGATTCGGAGAGAGGGGGAAGGAGACCAGTTGACCGCCTGCGGGTCATCACGTCCGGTACCGGCGGCAATTCCCACGAGGCGCGGATCGAGCACGTCACCGACGGCGATCTGTGCACCTGCGTCACCCAAGGGTGCGACGAGCATCGAACGAGTGGAACCCTTGGGTGCGCACAGGTACCCCCCACCGCTCCGTCGCCGTAAAGGTGATAAGTCACCGACCCTCGTGTCATCGGCCGACTACTGTACGGACACACCGTGCTGTCCATCGCGGTACCTGAGGAGGAATCCTGTGTCATCGCCCTACGGCCCCCAGCACGCTCCCGCCGGCGATGTGGGCGCAGCACTCATGATGATCGACTCTCGGCTCAAAAGCATCCGCGACGGCAGGACCGGGATCGACCCCGAACAACAGGCGCTTATCGACCAGTTCACTGCGTCACTGGGCCCCAAGGAAGCCAATGACGTGCTGGATGGCGCGTGCACACTGATCTTCCTGTTCATGAAGTGGCTGCGGGAGGCTCACGAGGACCACGGCAAGGACGTCATCGAGTACGTGGTGCCCAACCTCGTGGCCACGATGCGGATGATGCCCAAGAGCGTCCGCCCCGAGGCCGTCCCCACCATGGTCGGCCTGGTCGTCGCCGCGGGCACCGGCCTGAGCCCCAACCTGTGGCGCAAGCAGTACGGAGACTGGACCGAGGAGGAGATGACTCCCCTGGAAGTCACCGCCTTCCTGCTCGCGGAGCACATCAACCGCATCACCGACGACCCCGACTTCGCCACCCGCATGATCGCCGAAGCTCTGTCCAGCGCGGCCGAAGACTGACGGTTCGATTCTCGGACCGCTCCGCCCCTCGGCCGACCAGCCGACCAGCCGCAAGCCGAGTGCCGAGCGTCGAGCGTCGAGCGTCGAGCGTCGAGGAGCTCGTATCGGAATGGAGCGGCACGTTCTGCTACCGGCTGCGGAGGTGTGTGTGGGCGGCGCGGTATGCCTCCGCTGGGTCGGTGGAGACGCCGGGGGCGGGTTGCCAGGCGCCGTATCGGGAGCGGTAGGGGTACCAGCGGCCGTCGGTCCCGTAGCGCAGTTGGATGCCGGCGGCTGCGTCGGTGATGCGGTTGTCCTCGTATTCGACCGTTTCCATGGCGGCGGGCCTATGGGGCTGGATGGCCGCTTGAGCGTGTGCGAGGAGGTCGTGGTCGACGGTGAGCGGCTCAAGGTAGGTGGCGGCCCCGCCTGGGCCGCCGTAGGTGTAGGCGAGGGTGAGATGGCCCATGGTGACGATGTCCAGGTCCAGATGGCACATGGCGGCGTCGCGGAAGGGGACGCCGTGCGGGAGGGTGACGAACCGGGCGAGGTCGCTGCCGGCGTCGGGGCAGAGCGGTGGTTCGTCTCCGCCTAGGAGGGTCCCGGCGCGGTACGCGGCGTCTGCGACCAGCGCCTTCTGTGCCTCAAGTTCCGGTAGTGGGCTCGGGGGTGTGGTGAGGGAGCCGGTGAGCGCGGGGCGTGTGGTGGTGAGGTCGAGGTCGTTCGGTTCGGGGATCGGCGCTGTGGGTTCGGCGATCTGAGCGGGGATGGTGGCGGACGGCGGGTCGGGCGTGGCCGGTGCCGCAGGAGGTGCAGGGGCGGGTAGCGGAGTGGTGGATTTGGGGGCCGCTGCCGCCTTGGGGTGGGCGCGCAGGCGTTTCTTCAGGTGCTGGTGGGGGCGGCCGCGCAGGGTGAACAGCGGGGCGGGTGCGGTGCGGATCCGGTCGGCGAGGAGGCAGCCGACGGCAGCGGAGTGTACGCACGGGGCGCTGGTGGCTTCGGGGGTGCAGTTGCAGGTGTGGGACATGTCCTGTGGGGCGGGGACGAGCGGGATGCCGGCGGTATGGGCGGGGTCGGCGAGTCGGTCGCTGATGGCGGCGGTGCCGGCGATCTGTGCAGCGTCGGGGCGCGCGGTGATCGCGTCCTCGATGCGGTCCCACTGTTGGTCGGATAGTTCGGCAACGAGTAGGCGGGGTCGGGCTACCCGGCCCTCAGGCAGTGGGAACTTGCTGGTGGCGAAGCCTTGGTTGACGTTGAGTGGGCCGGCCGTGCCGGTGGTGAGCAGGCGCCGTCCGGCGTTGAGGATCGCGGGGTTTCCGACGGACGCGGTCAGAGCGGTTGTCAGGGCGCGGGCCCATCCGTTGGTGGTGTGCTGGATGTTCATCGCTGGCCTCCCAGGTGTACGAGGTCGGCGAGTTCACGGTCGGTGAGCTGGGTGAGCGCGTGGTCGCCGCTGGTCAGGACGGCGGAGGCCAGGGCGCGTTTGCGGGTGAGGAGTTCGTCGATGCGGTCCTCGACGGTGTGCTCGGTGATCAGGCGGTGGACGGTGACGGCCTGGTGCTGGCCGATGCGGTGGGCGCGGTCTGTGGCTTGGTCCTCGATGGCGGCGTTCCAGCTGCGGTCGTAGTGGATGACGTGGCTGGCGCGGGTGAGGGTCAGGCCGGTGCCAGCCGCCTTGAGGGAGAGGATCATCGCCGGGTGCCGGCCTGCCTGGAAGGCGTCGACCATGCGTTGCCGCTCGGCCAGCGGAGTGCCGCCGTGGAGGAAGAGCGGTTTGTGCCCGAGGTGGCCGAGGTGGGCGGTGAGCAGGTGGCCCATGGTGACGTAGCTGGTGAAGATGAGGGCAGACTCGCCACGGTCCCGGATCGTGGTCAGCAGCTCGGTGAGGGCCGCCGTCTTGGCTGAGCGTGCGCTGAACCTGGCCGACTCGGTTGCGGTGGGCGATTGTTCGCGGAGGTAGTGGGCTGGGTGGTTGGTGATCTGTTTCAGCGCGGTGAGCAGCTTGAAGACCAGGCCGTTGCGTTCGATGCCGTGGGTGATCCGGACCTGCTGGAGGGTTTCGCGGACGACGGCCTCGTAGAGGCCGGCTTGCTCGGTTGTCAGGCGCATCAGATGCGGACGGTCGATCTTGTCGGGGAGTTCCGGGGCGATACCGGGGTCGGTCTTGCGGCGCCGGAGCAGGAACGGGGCGACGATCCGGCCGAGTTCGGCGGCCTCTGCGGAATCCGGGGCCTTCTCCGCCGCATTCGCCCATCGGGACCGAAACACCTTCAACGATCCGAACAGGCCAGGGTTGGTCCAGTCCAGTAGCGCCCAGAGCTCAGAGAGGTTGTTCTCCACCGGGGTGCCGGTCAGCGCGAGGCGGGTGGTGGAGGGCACGGCACGCAACTGGCGGGCGGTGGCGGAGGTGGGGTTCTTCGCGTGCTGAGCTTCGTCGGCGATCACCAGCGCCCAGTGCCGGGCGGCGAGGCGGGCCTGGTCACGTCGCAGCACACCGTAGGTGGTGACCACCAGCGTGGTGTCGGTGACCTGCTCCAGGGTGCGGTCGGGCCCGTGGTAGGCGACAACTCGCAGCTCCGGAGCGAAGCGGGCTGCTTCGCGACACCAGGTGGTGACCAAGGACGCCGGGCAGATCACCAGCGCCGGTCCAGGGGTGTGCTGCTGGTGGTGGAGAGTGAACGCGAGCGCCGTGAGGGTCTTGCCCAAGCCCATGTCATCGGCCAGGACCGCGCCGAACCCGAAGTCGGCGGTGCGGGTCAGCCAGGTCAGGGCCCGTTGCTGGTAGTCGCGCAGTGTCGCCCGTAACCCTCCTGGGACGGGGACGGCGTCGGGGTGTTGCTCGCCCTTGCGCAGTACGTCGATCATGTCGGCGAGCGCTCCGACGGGCCGGCAGGGCACGACGTCGTCGGCAACGGTGATGGTGCCGGTCAGGGCGGCGGTCAGCGCCTGAGTGCCGGGAAGTCGGCCCAGGAAGCGGTGGCGTGCTCGTCGTCGCAGGGCCGGGTCGGCCAGTACCCACTGTCCGCGCACCCGCACCAGGGGTCGGGCGGCTTCGGCGAGGGCGTCCATCTCTTCTTGGCTCAACTCCGTTCCGTCCAGGGCGATTTGCCACCGGAAGTCCAGCATCGCGGTCACGGTGAACCGCGGCCGCTCCCCTGTGCCCGCCGGACGGTTGGCGGCGCCGTCGCCGGCCTTCTCTTCGGTCCCGACGACTGCGGCCGTCTGCAGGGCGGTGCGCAGCCGCTCGGGCCATACGATCCGCACGCCGTTGCGGGTGAGTTCCGGCTCCTGCTCCAGCAGCGCCTCGATCGCCAGGGCGTGCAGGGTGCAGCGCTGCGGGTTGTCCGCCCCGGCCAGCGCGGCCATCGCCGGGCACAGGCGGGCGGCCCGCCGCAAGGCCCTCCGTACGCGGGGGCGGACTGCGGCCGCTGTCTCGCCGTGCAGGCGGGCGGTGCCCGACCACATGTGAGCGGCAGGCACTTCGTATGCGGTGTCGGGTCCCGCGTCGGCGGGCGCCAGGTGGAGGTCGGCGGTGAGCCGGCCGCACGCGGCCTCGTCGTCGCCGGGGTGCTGGACGCGCAGGATCAGCAGCGGGGCTGGGCCGCCGTCGACCTGGTCTTCCACACCGTCCAGCCACCTCCGCGCCCCGCCCAGGTCCACGCGGTCAACGGGTCGTGGTTCGGGGGCCGTCCATGGACCGGCGCCGAACAGGTCGGCGGCCGGAGTGCGCACGAGCGCGTCGGCCACGGCATCGCAGAAGTCGGCGAGCACTTGGCGGGCCGGGACTCCGGGGGGTACGGCGCCGGGCGGCGTGGCTGCGGCAAGGGCCGCAAGCGCGTCTTCGGCGTCCGCCGGGATCGGGCCCACGCGCCACACCGCCCGCTCGTGGTCGTCGAGGGCGGGGTAGATCAGCTGGGCATGGAC
The DNA here is from genome assembly GCF_053595675.1 of Streptomyces sp. NPDC002446. Taxonomy (NCBI): domain Bacteria; kingdom Bacillati; phylum Actinomycetota; class Actinomycetes; order Kitasatosporales; family Streptomycetaceae; genus Streptomyces; species Streptomyces sp. NPDC002446. The sequence continues at coordinate 18,669 of NZ_JBSFYC010000070.1, forward strand.
GAGCTGCAGGGCGATGTGCAGCGCGCGCTTCCAGAACACCACCGTCGCGCTCGTATCGGCGTCGGCCCGGCGCAGGACCGGAAGGCCTTCCATGACCGGAGCCCACCAGCCGGCGGCGCTATCGGGGAGGCGCCTGGCGGCGAGCGGGGCCGGCAGGCCGGTCATCGGTAGTGCCCGCCGCCCGTTGTCCTGGAGCCACCACGACGCCGCCCGGTCGGCGTCGCCAGGCACGAACGCGAGCGCACAGCCGGATGAGAGCGCCTCCGACAGCAGTGCCTGCGCCGTCCGCTCCCCCACTTCCAGCAGAGAATGCTCCACGTCTCGCGTCCGGGCCGGCGCTGACGGGGCGGCTGGGACGTCTGGGGCGTCTGGTGCGTCTGGTGCGTCTGGTGCGTCTGGGGTGGAGCGGCCAGCCGTGGGTGCGGTGCCGTCGAGGGAGCTGAGCTTGCGCAGCAGTTTCAGCGCCGCTGCCTGGCGGGCCGCGGTCTTTTCCGGGCCGGTTGCGGTCGCCCGCACCTGGGTTTCGGTTGCCAGGTGTTGGCAGGAGTAGGTGCACTCCACGCGCGGGCCCAGCGCGCGCAGGCGCGCTTCCGGCTTGGTGATGACCTCCCGCTGGTGGTGCTTGTTGAGGTGCTTGACCGGATCCTGGCCCTGCGCCGGGATCGTGATCCTCAGTGTCTGGGCCGGCTTGTCCTCGACCTGCGCTGTCGGCTCGGGCAGGCCGGCCAGTTCGGCGAGCAGGGCGCACGCGGCGTAGTGCCGGGCTGTCTTGCGTGACAAGGCGGAGCGTGCCGAGCCTGTCCACGTCCGATCCGCCCGCAAGTGGGCCCGTAACCGGTGGCGGCCCTGCTCGTCGGGTGGCTCCTCTTCGTACGACAAGCCGTGGTCCTCGCCGTGCTGTTCGGCGTGCTGTTCGGCGTGCCATTGCAGCAGCTGCGCCGGAGCTGGTGGCATCCCCGCAGCTCGCTGAAGTGCCGCCGACCGTACGGGCTTCCACGCCTCGCCAGAAACAGTGAGGAGCAGCAGATACATTTCGCGGTGTCGTAGCCGTCCGGTGTGCGCGCGGCGCAGCGCCTCGTCCTTGAGTTCGGCGTCGGGCCCTTGTCCTGACTCCAGGGCAGAACGGAGGCGGTGCTCGAACACCTCCGACAGCATGCCGGGCAGGACCAGGCGTTCCGCCTCGCTGCCTGCCAGGTCGTCGCCGGGCAGCGCGACACCGGCGAGCCGGGCCAGTAGGGCGAGCGCGGCCCGGGCTTTGGCTTCGCGGCCGGTGCGGGCATGTTGTGCAGGCCCGGTGACTGTCGCGCCAGCGGGGCCGATCACGGCGGCGAAGGTGACCTGAGGGCTGGCGTTGCCTGTCTGCCCGGGCTCTTCGTACTTCGGGGGCGGCCACACCTCGATCTGGGTGTGCAGGAGCAGGACCTGCCTGGCTCGCTCCGGGTCGCCGGCCAGGACTTCGATCACCGCGCGCCGTGCCGGTGTCCAGCCCGGAGCATCTCCCGTAGCCAGCAGCACCAGCCGTATGTCGTGCACGGTCAGCAGCCCGGACCGGCAGCGCCGAACCGCGTCCTGTGCCATCGGAGCGTCGTACGCTTCCGATCCGACGAGCCTCTTCAGCGCCTCATGCCAACCATCGCCGTCCAGCGCCGCTGCGTCCTGCTCTCCAGTCCCAGGCGCCAGCGACGTTTCCAGACCGGTTACGGCCGTAGAACCCACTCCCACTCCTCAACACCCACGCGTCAGTGCCGGACCGCAGTCACTCACGGCAAGGACACCGCCACAGTAAGGCATGACCGGCATCCTGGTCCCACCCGCCGCTGAACCGTCCGTCCGTCTCCGCCCGCCCGCCCCTCCTGCCTGCCTGTCTGCCTGTCTGCCTGCCTCGGCACTGAGCATGCGGGTTCTCCAGGACGGAGCCATCGTGGTGGCCAGACGGGACGGGGGCCGGTTCGCTGGGTGCCCGGCGGCTCGGCGGCCCGGAGGCCCGGCAGCCCGGTCAATCCAGCTCGGTGGCATTGACGGCGGAGCGGGGCCGGTTGCGTGCCCTTCTGCCGCTACAGGGGTCGTGACGGTGTCCGGGCCGATGACAGTGTCGGTCGGTGGCGGGCTTGGCGGCGCGGACGAGGGTGGGCCCCGTCCCGCCGCACGCCGTGGCGTCGCCCACAACTACGTGATGGCCGAAGCCACTTGATCAGCCGGCCCGAACCAGGCACCGAGCCATCAACACCGCGAACCCGCATGTTTCCTCGAACCGCATGTTTCCTCGAACCGCTCGACAGCAGTTGTCCATGCGTCTGCCCCCGTGTCTCTGATCCTCACCGGGGATTGCAGGTAGAGGACTCGCGGACGGGACGCTCGTCGGGTACAGGTTGGAGAGGGGCCTGGCTGCTGCCGCGTCGGCCCGCGCCCGCGCGTGTGGGCCGGCCCAGGACGACTCCGGCCAGGACGAGTGCCAGCCCGCACAGTTGCTGGGCGGTCAGCTCCTCTTCGGCGACTACCATGCCGAGCAGCACGCCGGTAACGGGGTTGAGCAGTCCGACCAGGCCCACTGTCCCTGCGGGCAGGTGCCGCAGTCCGGTGAACCAGGCGGCGAAGGCCAGCGCGGTGGCGACCAGGGTGACGTAGCCGAACGCGAGGAGCGCCGGTGTGGAGAGTGCCGGCGGACGGCCCTCCACGGCTGCGGCGACCGGCAGCAGGAACAGTCCTCCTGCGGTGAGCTGCCAGGCGGTCGAGGCGAGCACATCGGCACCGGTGTTCCACCGCTTGGTCAGTATGTGGCCGAAGGACGACACGAGCATGGCTGCGGCCGAGGCGAGGACTCCCGGCACGCTCACCCCTCCCGCCCCCGTGAGCAGCATGAGACAGACCCCGCTGAGCCCGATCGCGGCGCCGACCAGGTGCGCGAGGCCGGGGCGCTCGGACACCAGGGCCCAGGCGATGAGCATCATCGCCAGCGGGGACACCGCCATGACGGTCGAGGCGATGCTCGTGGGGAGCAACTGGGAGGCGGCGTAGACGAGCACGAAGAACACGCTCACGTTGAGCAGCCCGAGCACCGCGGACCGCCACCACCAGGCGCCGTGCGGTCGCCGCCTGCACAGGCCCAGCAGGACGAGGCCAGCGGGCAACGCCCGCAGGGCGGCCCCATACAGCGGGCGGTCCGACGGCAGAAATTCATGGGTGACGTAGTAGTTGGCTCCCCAGGCCACCGGCGCGACAGCGGTCAGTGCCACCCATCGCATATTAGCTTCCATGGAAGACAATATAGCTTCCTGGGAAGCTACCATGGTGTCCATGGACGACCCGCAACCACTGGACCGCGTAGCCCGCATCCAGGCCGACTGGCGCCGCGAACGACCCGACCTCGACATCGCTCCGCAAGGCGTGATCGGCCGAATGCACCGCCTGGCCGACCAGCTCACCGAGGAACTCTGCCTCGTCTACGGGCGCTACGGACTCAGCGAGGGAGAGTTCGACGTCCTGTGCGCACTGCGCCGCACCGGTGAGCCCTACGAACGGGCACCCGGCGAACTCGCCGCCCACACCATGGTCACCACCGGCGCGATGACAAAGAGAATCGACCGCCTGGAGCGCGCCGGACTCGTCACCCGCCGCCGCTCCGACGACGACCAGCGCGGCCGGATCGTCGCCCTCACCCGGCCCGGACGCGAACTCATCGACCGGGCGTTCACCGACCACATGCGCAACGAACGCCGCCTGCTGGACCTGCTGACACCCGCCGAAACCCAGGCACTCGAAGGGCTGCTCACCACCTGGCTCTCCCGCATGGAAAATCCGCGTCCGTCCGACAGCAGGTGACCCACCGCCTCAGACCCACCCCGCGGCAGCCGCAGACCGCCGACGGGCGCCTGGTCGGCAACATGACAAGCCCAGCCCCGGACCGGCCCGGCCCGGCGCCCCATCGGCGATGCTCGCGAACGGTTACGACGTCCCGCTGCCGGTGCCCTTGCGCTCTTCCGTGAGGGCGCGCGCCTTCTCTCGGTATCGGTATCTCAGGTCGGCCTGCCGATGCCACAGCCTGCCCACCAAGGCGACCACGACGGCACCGGCGAGCCCTGCCACGGTCGATGGCCACCCGGACATGGACGCCTTGAGGGCCGTTCCCACGCAGATGGCCACGGCGACCGCACCCGCGAAGAACACCCTGCCGTTGGGCGGTCCCGGTTCCTTCCGATTCATTACGACACCTAGGCCGGCCCTCTGACGTGCCGTCATACGCATAAAGCTATGTCTTTCCTTTCAAGTCCACTGGAAGCGGGCGCATGCGTCTCTGTCCGATGTATGCACACCAAGATCAACATCTTTGGCTGACGGCTTGCAAAGTGCGTTTACCGACTTGGGGCACCATTTGCCAGGGGTTTACAAGTAGTGACATATCCATTCCTCGCGAGGCAGGCGGGCACTGGGCGGGCCTCCTCGCAAAACCGCCGCTGGAAATGCTGCGCTGCCGCACCTGACCGGCCGACTGACCGGACGCGAACCGGTTCGACCGGCACCACCCGTTGGAACAACTCCCACGGCCCGTCAGGGACACATCGCTCCGCTACTACGGTCGCGGAGAAACAGCCCACCGATCACGCCAAATGCGACGACCTCCAAGGACGTCGTCGCGGCTCCCACCCCGTCCAGCCTGACAAGGGGAACACAAGGGGAGCACAAGGGGAACTACCCTGCGCAGCAGTCGGGCAGGGCCACATCCCCGCGCCACCCAACCGTCGCACCGTCACGCCGGGCTACAGCTCGGTGTCTTCGGCCAGTTGGCGCACCACGTCCCCTAGGTCATGGCGGCGTTCGAACGCCAGCCGCTGGCGATGGGCGCTGGAGCCGTTCCGGCGCAGCGCGGTCAGTGCACGCTCGACGTAGCCCAGGTCGCCGACGGCCTCCAGGTCGAAGGCGAGCACCTCGACGAGCGCGTCGGCGAGAGCGGCCGCGGGGCGCAGGGCACCGGTCAGCGGGTCGACACCTTCTCCCTCGAACCCGTCACGGGCTGCCCGCCAACGGGCCATGCGCAGCAGGTCGTCGGGGATCTGTGGGACGGGCCGTTCCTCGCGTACGGCGCGCAGCCCCCGGGCCACCAGAGCCCGGCTGAGAGCGGCCTGCAACAGGGTCCCGTCCAGGCTCGGGGAGACGTCGGCGGCCCGCATCTCCAGCGTCGACCAGTTCGGGGAGGGGCGCATGTCCCAGTACGCCATCTTCTTGTCCAGTGCCGCGCCAGTGGCGAGCATCCGGTGCACGGTCTGCCGGTAGTGGGCGGCGGAACGGAAGACCGGCGGTACGCCGGCCGTGGGCCAAGAGCCCCAGGCGACCGCCCGCCAACTGGCATGGCCGGTGTCGAGCCCGTTGCAGAAGGGCGAGTTGGCGCTCAGGGCGAGCAGGGTGGGCAGCCAGGCGCGCACATGGCCCATGACTCGGACCGCCGTGTCCTGGTCGAGGGTGCCGATGTGTACGTGGCAGCCGCAGTGGACGATGGTGTGCGTCAAGGCACCGAACCGTGCCGCCTGCTGACGCCGCCGCTCATTGTCCAAAAGCCTCGGCGGCCCCGACAGCGCCAGCACCGGTGCCGCGCCGGCGATCAGTCGGCAACCGTGCTCGCCGGCCGCCTTGGCAAGCCGGCGCCGCAGCATCAACAGGTGACAGCGCAGGTCCTGGAGCGTGTGGGTGACCGGGGTAGCCAGCTCCAGCTGGTGGCAGGTGCCCTCCAGTTGGACCGTGCCGGAGTCGTCGGCCAACTCGGCCACCACCTGCTCGGCGGCCCCGGCGACCTGCCCGGTGCGGGCATCGACCAGGAGGAACTCCTCCTCCACGCCAGTCGTCAGCGGCATTGGTGACGCTCCATGGGGAGGCTCGGCGGTTTCGGCATGGCCCGGCCCGGCGGGCGGGCCCGGTGGGTACCAGGTGTCTGAGCGAGTGTTCGACCCCAGAATCCACAGCCAACCAGGAGTGAGCAAGATGGCGACACCTAGCACATTGACCTGATGTGGGCGGATTTATTGTGGCTTAGATCCCTCACGGATGGCGCGACGATGGCGGGAATTTACCTGGAACCAGCTCCGCTCGACCTCGGCCAGATACCGGGCCAGCCCGAGCAAAGACAGGCCAGATAGTGGCACGGCCCGGTCAACCAGGCGCGCTCGCCGGCTGTCCGCGGTGGTTCCGTCCGCTACTCATCAGTCATCCGGGCATCGTGCCGATGTTCCAGCACCTCATCCTCATCCTCATCCTCCCGATTTCCTGTACCTAAGCGAGATCAGAACCTCCTGGCGGCCGCCTGCCTCTCCCCCCGCCCGTTCAAGCACGCCCTGAAAGTCGATTCCAACACGGCGAGCTAGCTTGCTAGGATGCTAGCATCGCACTCGTGAGTGATGAGGAAGTCAAGCAGTTCAACGTCTACCTGCCGATCGGGCTGATCAAGCAGGTCAAGTTCCGCGCCATCGAGTCGGGCATGTCGCTGTCGGCGTTGGTTGCTGACGCGCTGCGCGCCTACCTCGACGACACCCATGGGCACACACAGCAATCGACCGAGAAGGAGATCTGACATGGCGACCGAAGGAATCGAGGCCGTGTTCCTGACGACCCATAACTGGGGTAAGGCGGCGAAGTTCTTCCAGACGCTGGGCTACGAGTTGGAGTTCTCGACCGACCACAACTCCGGCCGGCTCCGCAACGGCGACGGGCCGTATGTCTTCATCGCCGAGATCCCCGAGGACCAAGAGCCCCAGACGCAGATCGTGCTGAAGGTTCCTGATGCGGACACGTTCCGTCCCGATCCTGCCGTCGAGGTGGTCACGCCGTTCGAGGACACCCATTACGGAACCAAGGAGATGACCGTCCGCGACCCCGACGGGCGTCTGTGGAGCCTCCAGGCTCCCGCCGAAAACTGACCGCAGCGAAAGAAGAAATAAGGGGGAACCACCATGGCACGCGAGCAGATCGAGGCAGCGCCGGACAACACCGCGGTGCGCACCGCCCTCTGGCGGGCACTGCATGTCCAGGCCGACCCGCCACCGCACGTACTCAAGGACGAGATCGGCCTGCAGCTGGCGGCTCCCGGCCCTGACTGGCGCCACCGCCCCGACATGGACCTGCACACCACCAGCGGAATCCGGGCGGCCATCGTGGTCCGCGCCCGTTTCATCGAGGACCTGATCACTGAGCAGGCCGACCGCGGCATCACTCAGTACGTCATCCTGGGAGCCGGCCTGGACACCTTTGCCCAGCGCAGGCCAGAAGTCGCCTCCCGCCTACAGGTCTTCGAGGTCGACCAGCCCGGAACCCAGGCCTGGAAGCGCCACCGCCTGGTCGAACTCGGCTACGGCATCCCCGACTGGCTGCACTTGGTGCCCGTCGACTTCGAAGCGAGCGAAGACTGGCTGAAGAAGCTGACCGCTGCAGGCTTCGATTCCAGCCGACCGGCGGTCGTCGTCTCCACCGGCGTCACCATGTACCTCTCCAAAGACACCACCGCGGCTACTCTGCGCCAGATCACCGGGCTCGCACCCGGCTCGACGCTCGCCATGACCTTCCTGCTGCCGACCGAACTGCTCGACGCCGCCGATCGCGCCGGCCTCCGGGCGAGTAGGGAAGGCGCGCAAGCATCCGGAACGCCGTTCATCAGCTTCTACACCCCGTCCGAGATGCTGGCGCTGGCTCGCGAAGCCGGTTTCGAAGACGCCCGACACGTGTCAGGAGCTTCGCTCGCCGAGCGCTACTTCGCCGATCGCGCCGACGGCCTCCGCCCGTCAAGCGGAGAGGATCTACTGCTGGCCACCACCACCTGACGCCCCCTGAACGCCATCTATTGTCAACTGTCAACCCTTCGACAACGCGAGTTCAAGTTGCAGTAATTGCCTTGACTGGCAAGTGAGTTGAAAAACACGTCACTCTTTGCGAGGCGGGTTCTTACGGGCTTCCGGGGGAGTGAAATGCACGCTACGCCGGATCCGTGTGTGCATTCTTGCCGGGGTGCTGATTCCACACCCCCTTTCCCTGGAAAAGTGACGTGTTGACTCACATATGATTTTCCCCCGGCATCTCCATGCCGGGAACGTCAGCCCAAGAAGACAAGGAATCACCGTGCCCTCCACCGTGAGCGACCCGAAGACCAAGCCGGAGGTCCCGAACCTGCCCATCTGGCTCACCCTCCCCGTCGGCTTTGTCGTCGCGTTGATCCTCGGCGAGCACTACGGCTGCCCGTGGTGGTTGCGCTCCATTGTCGTCATCGCTGTCATCCTCATCATCGAAGCTGCCAATCAGGCCGTACGGCGCATGGCAAGCAGTAGGAAGGATCTGGGCCGGGGCTCGAGCCTGTAGCCCTGTGACCTGCGACCTGCGTCCTGCGGCGAGGGCATTGACGAGGTAGGACCGGCTCGCCATCGGGGGTCAGCGGGAGCTCGGAGATGCTCGTTGGCTGACGGGACGTGGGCAGGTCTCGGGACCGCCGGATCGGGGAGAAGAACAGGATCAGAGCGGCGAGCGGGACCCCCGCCGTTGTGATCGCCATTGCCGTGCGGATGCCGAGTACGGTTCCGAGGACGCCGCCGAGCAGTGCTCCGAGAGGGATCGTCCCGTAGCTGAGGAATGCGGTGCTTGCGGTGAGACGGCCGAGGAGATCCGGCGGGCAGTAGCGTTGCTGGAAGCTGGCCTTGATGACGTTTCCGGCAACGACGCCTGCGGAGACGCAGAAGCCGCCTGTCACAAAGAGCAGGAGCCCCGGTCCGCCGGTGGTCAGCGGGATGAGCAGAGCGAGCGCGGGAAGTCCCAGTTCGAACAGCAGCGTGGCGCGGGCCGTGCCGATCCGGTCGGCGACCGGGCGTGCGACGAAGGCTCCGGCCACACCTCCGGTGCCGGCAATCGCGATGAGTGCGCCGACCGGCCCGGGCGCCAAGCCGACGTTCCGGACCAGGAAGGCCACCTGGATTGACTGGTATCCCATCAGGGCCAGGTTGGAGGCTGCCCCGAAGAGGGTCAGTGTGCGCAGCCAGGTGTCCTCGGCGATCAGTCGCAGGCCTTCGTGGACTCCGCTGACCAGTGTTGTGGGGCGGTGTTCGGACCCGGTGAGGCGTGGCTCGCGGTACCGGATGCCTGCCAGGCAGAGGAGGGAGACGAGGAATGTCGCGGCGTTGGCGAACAATCCGTTCACGGCACCTGCCAGCTGTGCGATCAGGCCGCCGGAGCCGAGCCCGGCGATCTGCGCGGCGGATGCACTGCCGTGCAGTCGGGCGTTGCCCTCGGGCTGGTCATCGGGTTCCAGAATGCTGGGGAGATAGGCGCTGTAGGCGGTCTGGAAGAACACGGCTGCCGTGCCCGTCAGCAGTGCGACGGCCAGCAGTAGTCCAATAGTCAGCCAGCCGAACCATGCGGCAGCCGGGACGGCAGCGAAGAGCAGGAGGGAAGCCGTGGCCGCGGCCACCATGATCGGCCTGCGCCGCAGCCGGTCCACCCAGACACCTGCCGGGAGACCGATGATCAGCCAAGGGGCCCAGGTGGCGGCGCTCAGCAGACCCACCTCGAACGTGCTGGCGTGCAGGGCGGAAACGGCTATCAGTGGCATCGTCACCCCGGTGACGGCGGTGCCGAACTTGCCGGCGGTCTCGCCGCACCACAGCAGCCGGAAATCGCGGTGGCGACGCAGAAGGCCACCTCGTACGCCCTGGCTCATGTGGCGCCACGCCCCTTGCGGGGAAAGGACTGGAGCTGCACGACGACCGGGAGCACGTCCGGAGCGGGCTCGGCGTCCGGGGCAGGGGTGTGGCGGGCGATGACGGCCGTCAGCTCGGCGTTGAGCGCCTTCAGCTGATCAGGCGTCAGCCGCAGGTCACGCCAGTCCGCGATGGTGCCGGCGCTGCGCCACATGTCGTCCCAGTCCTCGCTGACGTAGGTGGTGACACGGTGGAAGTACTGCTGCACCAGCTCGTGCAGGTAGACCGACAGCGCGCCCCGGGTGTCCGGATCGTCGCGGAAGTCGGCGGTGTTCAACTCGTTGGTGATTCCGACTCTTCGCCACCAGCGCTCGCGCTTTGTGCCCCGTCCGGTCTCTTCCTCGATGAAGCCGTGCTCGGCGAGGTGGCGCAGGTGCCAGCTGATGGTGCCGGTGTTCTCGCCGAGGCGTCCGGCGAGGCCGGTGGCGGTGGCGGGGCCGTCCAGGCTGAGCAGTTCGAAGATGTTCATCCGTAGCGGATGGGCCAGCCCCCGCAGACTGCGTGCATCGATGCGCCGAGTGGGCCTTGATGTGCGTTCAGATTCGCCGGACAGATTCGCCGGACATGACAACAGCGTATTTTGCAGAGTCTTCTCTGCAGAGGAGACTCTGGAGCAATTTGCCGGGCCTTGGCATGGGACTGGACTGGACCCGTCGCCGGCTCGGTGAGCACCTGGAGGGCAGGCCAGGCAGGAGGGCCGTGTCCTACATGTGGGCGATACCCCCACTCCCCCACTCCCCCGCATCCCCCGCGTCCCCGGTCAGCCGGGCACGTCCATGCGTTGCGTGCCGACGACGGACAGCAGCCGCAGTGCCTCTTCCGACGGTGAGCCGGGTGCGGCGGTGTAGATGACGACTCGCTGGTCCCGGTCGGCGATGTCCAGGACGTCGCAGTTGACGGAGACGGGGCCGACAAGGGGGTGCTCGAAGGTCTTGCAGAGGGTGGGGCGGTCGGTGACGTCGTGGGCGGCCCAAATCCGGCCGAACTCCTCGCTGCCGAGGAGGAGTTCCTTGACCAGGCCGGTCACCTCCGGGTCGTCGGGGTAGCGAGCCGCGGCGGCGCGCAGGTGCTGGACCGAGGTCCGGGCGAACTCGTCCGCGTCCGAGACGCCGTACAGCCGTCGGCGGTCGCGGTGGGGGCCGAGGAAGGCGCGGCGGATGAGGTTACGGTCCCGGCGCGCCAGGACGGAGAAGTCCTCCATCAGGGCAGCGGCCAGGTCGTTCCAGGCGATGACCTCGTACGTCGCCGACAACACGATCGCCGCCGCTTCCGGTATCCGGCGGAGCAGGTCGACGATGCTCGGCCGTACCTCCCGCGAGGGCCCGGCCGATGGTCCGGGCGGGGCACCGGCGAGGTAGTGGAGGTGGTCCCGCTCGGCGTCCGACAGGCGCAGGGCGCGGGCGAGTTGAGCCAGCACCTCTCGCGAGGGGTGCGGGGCGCGAGCCTGCTCCAGTCGCGTGTAGTACTCGGTCGAGATGAACGCCAGCTGCGCCACCTCCTCGCGACGCAGCCCCGGGGTGCGGCGGCGGGGCCCGGCGGGCAACCCCACGTCGGCGGGGGTGATGCGCTCGCGCCGGCTGCGCAGGAAGCCGGCCAGTTCTCGTCGATCCACCATCCCAGTGTCTCGCGGCACCGAGATGCCCAGCCAGGTACTGCCGGTGCCTGGATGAGCGGAGCGGCCGAACGCAGGCTCGTCGGCATGAACAACACACCGATCACGCCCACCACGACCTCCAACCTGCTCTCCGGCAAGGTCGCCTTCGTCACCGGTGCCGGCCGCGGCATCGGCGCGGCGTCAGCGCGGCTGTTCGCCCGGGAGGGTGCCCGCGTACTCCTCGCGGCCCGCACGGAGGACCAGCTCAAGGCGGTGACCGAGGAGATCCGGGCGACCGGCGGCATCGCGGACTACGTGGTGTGCGACCTGGGCGACCCGGCGAGCGTCCGTGCCGCCGTCGACCGGTCCGTGGAGCTGTACGGCCGGCTCGACGTGGCCTTCAACAACGGCGCGACGGGCCAGCCGCCCGGCCCGATGGATCAGCTGTCGGAGGCCGATTTCGACCACGTCTGCGCCGTCAACCTCAAGGGCCCGTGGCTGGCCATGACCGCCGAGATCGCCGCGATCCGCGCCACCGCGAAGCGCGGGGCCATCGTCAACACCTCCAGTGTCGGCAGCCTGATGGCCAACCCCTGGCTGCCCGCGTACGGCGCGGCGAAGGGGGCGGTCAACAGCCTCACCGCATCGGCAGCCGCCACGTACGGCCCGGAAGGCATCCGCGTCAACGCCATCGCGCCGGGCACCACGCTCACCGAGATGCTGCACGAGTGGGAGGAGAAGTCCCCCGGCACCATTGAGCAGCTCAACGCCCAGACCCCGCTGGGCCGCGCCGCCGATCCGGACGAGATCGCCCAGGCCGCCGCCTGGCTTCTCAGCGACCGCTCGTCCTACGTCACCGGCACGGTCCTCCGGGTCGACGGCGGCATGCGGGCCTGAGTACCCGTCAGGCCCTGATCTTCCAGCCGTCATCAGCCCGACTCCGCTGGCGCGCTCTCGCTGCAGATGCGACGTGAAACCGTACGACCCCTGAGCGTAGTGACAGGCATCACGCAGCATCACGCACCTCCGCTACCCGGAATGTCGGGTGGCGGCTGCAAGGACGTCACCATCTCCCTGGACGACGGCGAGGGCGCATCCCTCAGCGACGATGCCTCCGCCGCGGGCTTCGCCTACAAGACCGTCTCTTCCTCCGGGCCCGGAGGAAATCCGGGCCCGGAGGAAAGATGCTGGCCAAGACCGTCAGCCGGCCCTGGCACCACGAGACCGCCAAGAAGGTCCGCGGCTGGGGAACCATCACCGCGAACTTCACCGGAACGGCCAGCACCCGCGCCTGGACCTCACTCGACGACGGAGCCGGTGCGAAGTGACGCACGACCACCACCGCCTCCACCTTCGACACGGTCGCCGGGCGCGTCAAAGAGGTCAGCGACCGCGGCGACGACGCGACCACCGACGACGACCGGTGCACCCGCACCACCTACGCCACCAACACCGACAAGAACATCCTCACCCTGCCCGCACGGGTCGAGACCGTGGCCACCGAATGCGGCAGCAGCCCGGACCGCTCCAAGGACGTCATCGCCGACGTCCGCACCGCATACGACGGCGGCGGCTACGGCGCCGCGCCCACCAAGGGCGACGCCACCGCCGTCGCCAAGCTGAAGAAGCACGACGGCACCACGGCCACCTATCTGGAGTCCGGCACCGCATACGACGGCTACGGACGTCCCCAGAAGGTCACCGACCTCAGGGCCGACGTCACCGCCTTCGGCGACAGCACGCCCACCCGCACGGTCCGCGCCGACGGCCGCACCACCACCACGGCCTACACCCCCGCCACCGGCTTCCCCACCAAGACCACCGTCACCACACCGCCCGCCGACGCCAAGGACAGCACCACCGCCCAGACCACCACCACCGAACTCGACCCGCTGCGCGGCCAGCCCGCCGCCACCGCCGACACCAACGGCAAGCGCACCACCCTGAAGTACGACGCACTGGGCCGCTCGGTGAAGGTATGGCTGCCCGACCGCGGCTCCCTGCCCACCTAGGAGGGCAAGCCGGCTGCCGTCGCCACGTACACCCTCAACCCCAGTACTCAGTCGCAGACGGTCTCCTACACCCTCTACGACGGGTACCTGCGCGCACGGCAGACCCAGGCGCCCGGCCCGACGGCGGGCGGCTGATCAGTGACACCTTCTACGATGAACGCGGCTTGGCGGCGAAGACCTTCGCCCCGTACTACGCGCTGAAGAAGCCGGAACGGGAGTTGTTCAAGCCCGCCGACGCGCTGAGCGTCGAGACCCGGACCTGGAAGGCGTACGACGGTCTGGGCCGGGAGACCGAGAGCCGGGACGTCGCCGACAACGGCGAGGGCGGCAGGGTCCTCGCCGTCACCACCACCCGCTACGGCGGCGACCGCACCACCGTCATCCCGCCCCAGGGCGGCACGGCCACCACCACCGTGACCGACGCCCGCGGCCGCACCACCCAGCTCCGCCAGCACCACACCCGCTCGGCCGACGCGCCCGCCGACACCGTCCGGTACACCTACACGGCGGCGGATCTGCTGGCCGGAGTCACGGACGCGGCGGGCAACGCGTGGTCGTACACCTACGACCAGCTCGGCAACCAGGTCCAGGCCAAGGACCCCGACAAGGGCACGACGACGTCCACGTTCGACGACCGCGGCCAACAGGTCAGCACCACCGACGCCCGGGGCACCACGGTCGCCAGCGTCTACGACGGACTCGGGCGCAAGACGGAACTGCACGACAAGGCGGCAGACGGCCCGCTGCGCGCGGGCGGCAGGCGGCTGCCAGTATCAGTGCGGATGTGAGCGCCCCCGAGAGACTCGTTTTCCAGGAAGCTCCACAAATCCGCTACTTCTTCCCTGCCGACAGCTCCTTCGGTAAGTTCGAACGCGGGAATTTGCGCGAGGCGGTCCACGACCTCTGGAATGGGCCTACCTGCCAACCCGGCGACCTCTGCGAAAACATGGCATACGGAGTCATACCTATCGTCCCAGGGGGCTCCGGAGGACTACCCAGACCAATCCCGCAGCGTGCCATCCCCGACGGACCGGGACTCAGAACAGCCTCCGAGGCAAGGATCAGCCCGAACGATGCGCGGCGTATCCAAAATGCTGCGGATAAAATCGGGTACCCGATAATATTGGTCGGCAGCCCCGCCGGCGCCAAGGGCGGACCTAACCCGACTTCCGACTGGGAAAAGAGAGGGTACTGAATGCCGCATCGCTTCAATCTGTATGGCTTTCACGGGGAAGATCTCGATGAAGCCAAAAGGCTTGTATCCAGCGCTTTGGGAGTGAAATTCACATCGCGGGAAAGCTCCTTCAGAGGAGGGAACTATCTCTTACATCGGGGCTCAAACCTCTTCGAGATCACGATTGAGTCGAACTTTTCGGACGACGAAGGAATCCTCTCGGTCCCAGAATTCCCCCGGTATCCGACACTCATCTTCGTCAGCTACGTCACCTCGGAAGCAGAGCGTCGGCTGAACGCACAGGGTGAGATCGACCTGCTTCGCACCGAGACGGTTGAATAGCCGCGACCATTCTTCACAGCGCCATGGCTCTGCGGCACCTTCCCCCAACCTGCCATCGACCTGCCATCGACCTGCCCATGCATGCCCCTTGGCCGTGTGTGCGGTCGAGACGGTGGCCCTCTACCGGCAGATCCACCACAGCGGATCCACCACAGACCGGCTCAGCGCAGTTCGCTCGCCAGCAGGCCCATCGTGAACATGTCGTACCACTTGCCGTCGCGGCGGAAGACCTGGCGAAGACGGCCCTCTTCGACGAAACCGGCCTTCTCGTAGACCCTGCGCGCGGCATGGTTGTCCGTGACCACGGTCAGTGTCACCTTGTGCAGGCGCATGTCCTCGAAGCCGTAGCGGCAGATCGTCCGCACCGCATCGGTGGCGTAGCCCTGGCCCCAGTACGACTTCTCGCCCAGGTAGATGTCGAGTTTCGCGATGCCCTTCTCCGGCTCCGCGTCATGCAGCATGACCAGGCCGATCAGCGTGCCGTCGGCGAGCGCCTCGATGCCGAGGAGCACGTCGCCGTAAGCGTTGCGGGGGCGCTCGTCCAGTCCCCTGCGCACCTGTTCAACCGTCTGTGCATAGGTGTCGTCCATCCACCGCATGACCTCAGGGTCGTGATTCCAGCGCCACAGCGCCTCGGCGTCCGCCGGGCCCATCGCCCGCAGTTGCACCAGTTCTCCGAGTGCCACGCCCACCTTCCCCTTACGTTACGCACACCGTGATCATGTGATGAACCAGGAAGTGGTACCACGGCCGGGATTGCATGCTCAATGGGATTCCGCGCTGCCGAAACGCTGGCGGGGCATGGTGGCGGGGCATGTTGGGCAGTTGGACGATGGCCCGCCGCCGCCACGGGCGTATCGCGAGGCCAGCCGGCACCCGCGGCGTGCGGGGGCCGCAAGTGCCGGGGACGCGGCCCCCAGAGCCAGGGTGCGGCCGGATATCGCTACAGCGTCTGCGTGAACTCGTACTGCAGCTCGTAGAGGTGACCGGACTCGACCGTGTCATGGACTTCGACGGGGCGGTCGTGGTCGCTGTAGACCACTCGGAACGTTCGCAGGACCGGCACGTTGTTCGGCAGTCTCAGCAGGGCGTGCTGCTCTTGGGTGGGGATGCGGGCGGACACAGAGTCCACGCACCGGCGCGGCGGGTAGCCCAGCTGGGCCATGAGCGTCGAGATGCCGCCGCGGATCTTGCGATGGTCCATCATGGCGGTGCCGCGGACGATCTCGGCGGGGAAGTACGCCTTGACCAGTCCCGCCGGCTCGTCGTCGAACGTCAGGACCTGGGAGCGCAGCAGGACAGGGCTCCCCGCGTCCAGTTCGAGCGCACGGGCCACATGGGGCGGTGCCTCGGGCAAGACCTTGACCTCCAGCAGCGTGCTGTGGGCGCGTACGCCGCGCTTGCGGGCCTCGGTGATCCAGCGGTAGGGCTGCCCCGGATCGGACGGAGCCACGCTGCGCGAGGGGCGCATGGTCCGCTGCCGGTGTGCGAGGACGACGGCGTGCGATGCCGCGGCACTGTCTGCCCGTGGGGCGACCAGGCGTTCTGCTCGCAGGAGTTGCAGCACCTGGTCCACGGTCGCGCTCGATATGGCATAGCGGCGGCGGAGTTCGGCGGCCGGCAGGACGGCGCCGGGGCGTACGGCTCCGGACAGGATCTCGTCGCGTAGGTCCGCAGCGACGCGCTCGTGGAGGGGACGCGGGTCGGTGGTCTGCTCGCTTGTGGTCTCGCTTGTGGTCTGCTCACTTGTGGTCTCGCTTGTCGTTGACATGCCCCCGTTATGCGGGAACCGGACACCCCGCGGCCAGAGGGCCGTTCCAGCCAGAGCCCGAAACCACGAGCATCACCGGAACCAAGGTGTCGGCGGTTGGTAGTGGGCTATGCACCGTCGGGGTGGGCCAGGCCCGTTTGGTAGGCGATGACGACGAGTTGGGCCCGGTCGCGGGCGCCGAGTTTGGTCATGGCGCGGTTGGCGTGGGTTTTGGCGGTGAGGGGGGTGACGAAGAGGCGTTCGGCGATTTCGTCGTTGGACAGGCCGGCTGCGACGAGGGTGACGACTTCGTGTTCTCGCGGGGTGAGGGCAGCCAGTTGGGCGGGTGCGGCGGGGTGGCGTGGGGCGGGTTGGGCCAGGAAGCGGGCGATGAGGGATTTGGTGGCGGTGGGCGACAGGAGGGAGTCGCCTGCGGCGACCACGCGGATGGCGTTGAGGAGTTCGTCGGGATTGATGCCTTTACCGAGGAAGCCGCTCGCGCCGGCGCGCAGGGCCTCGGCGACGTATTCGTCGTTTTCGAAGGTGGTCAGGATGAGGACTTTGACGCCTGCGAGGTCTTCGTCCTGGCCGATGAGTCTGGTGGCTTCGAGGCCGTCGAGGTCGGGCATCCGGATGTCCATCAGGACCAGGTCGGCGCGGTGGGCGCGGGCGAGTTCGACGGCTTCGCGTCCGGTTGCGGCTTCGGCGACGACTTCCATGCCGGGTGCGGAGTCGATGAGCATCCGGAAGGTTCCGCGCAGGAGGGCCTGGTCGTCGGCGAGCAGGACGCGGATGGTCACGGTCAGCCCTTTCGGCCGGGTCGCAGAGGCAGCTCGGCGTCGATGCGGAAGCCCTTGCCGGGGTCCGGGCCGGCGGTGAGGGTGCCTCCGGCTGCTTTGGCGCGTTCGCGCATGCCGATCATTCCATGGCCGGTGCCGGTGCCGGATCCCGTGCCCGTGCCAGTGCCCGTGAGGGGGTTGGTGCTGGTGGCGGCGTTGGCGCCGGCGGGGTGGTGGTGTGGGGTGATGCGGGGGCCGTCGTCTTCGATGGTCAGGCGCAGGGCGTCGGGGAGGTAGTCGAGGTGGATGCGTGCCGAGGTGGGGCCGGCGTGCTTGCGGGTGTTGGTCAGGGCTTCCTGGATGATGCGGTAGGCCGCCAGATCGGTGATGGGAGCAAGCTGGCCCGCCTCGCCGGTGCGGGTGAGGGAGATGGTCAGGTCGCAGTGGCGGAAGGAGTCCAGCAGGTCGTCGAGGGAGGCGAGGGAGGGGGTCGGTTCGCGGGGTGCGACGGCGTCTTCGCTGTAGCGCAGGAGACCTACGGTGGTACGCAGTTCGTCGAGAGCCGCCCGGCTGGTGTCCCGGATCCGTTCGAGTGCTTGGTAGGCGTGGTCGGGGTCGGTGCGCATGAGGTGGTGGGCGACGCCTGCCTGGGCGTTGACCAGGGTGATGTGGTGGGCGACGACGTCGTGGAGTTCGCGGGCGATCCGCAGGCGTTCCGCGGTGACCCGGCGGCGGGCTTCCTCTTCCTTGGTGCGTTCGGCGCGTTCGGCCCGCTCGGTGGCGGCGGCGAGCACTTGGCGGCGGCTGCGGACGGCGTCGCCCAGCGCCACCGGGGTGAGCGTCCAGGCGATCAGGGCGATGGCTTGCGGGAGGTTCTCCAGACCGGGGCGGAAGATCAGCGAGGTGGTGATGAGGACGGTGGCCGCGCTCATTCCCACGAGCCAGGCGCGGCGGCGGCTGCTGCGGCGCGCCACGGTGTAGAGCGCGACGGCGGTGGCCGCGGGCGTAGGCCTGGGAAGCGGCAGCAGGACGAGTTGCGCCAGGTGGATGGCCACGGTGGTGACGGCGACGGCGAGGGGCCAGCGGCTGCGGACGGTCAGCGGCAGGCAGGAGACGGCGAGGGCGGCGACCGCGCCGGTGAGGGAGGCGTGGTCGTGGTAGGCGGTGCCGACGGCCACCGGGGCGGCCAGGGTGAAGCAGCCCGCGGTGACCATCAGGTCGCGCAGAGGCGGCGGAGCCGACCGTAGCTGCTGTCCCAGCCGGTGGAGGAACTGCACGCCTCCACGGTACGCAGCGGTGGACATGCGGGCTCCTTGCTACGGGTGGCGGAGGCGGGGTGGCGGGGGAGGCAGGCGGGCGGGCAGTGGGGTGGGGGTCCGCTTGCTACGGGGGGGCGGGGTGGGGGTCCGCGTGGGGTTGGGCGTCGGGTGGGATGGGGCTTCGGGTGGGATTGGGCTTCGGGTCGGGTTGGGCGCCGTTGGGTGGTGTCGCTGGCGCTGGCGCTGTCGCTGTTCGTGGCCGGTCGGTGACGGTGGGCCGGGGTGCTTTGGGCAGGATGGGGCCCGGGGGTGCTTGCGGTGGGGCGCGGGCCAGAGGTGCAGGTGCCGTAGGCGGGTGGCGTCCCGTGGCTACTGCGCCACCTCGATGGCCGATGCGGGGCAGCGGGCCGCTGCGTCGGTGACATGAGGCAGCGACTCGTGTGGTGGGGCGGCGTCGAGGAGGAGGACGGTGCCGTCGTCGTCTCGCTGGTCGAAGACGTCAGGGGCGGCCAGTACGCACTGGCCGGCTGCGACGCACTTGTTCCGGTCAAGGGTGATCTTCATCGGGAGCTCCGGTGGCGCGAAGTGGAGTGGCGGGGCGCAGGGTGGGCCGGGGGGCGCAGGGTGGGCCGGGCGGCTAGCTGGGCTCGTGCCGGTTCAGCTTCACCAGGTCACGGGCAGTTCATGGGCGCCGTAGACGAGCATGTCGTCGCGCAGGGGCACCTGCTCTACAGGGACGGCCAGTCGCAGGGTGGGGAAACGGTGCAGCAAGGCGGAGAGGGCTGCCTTCATCTCGACGCGGGCCAGTTGCTGGCCGAGGCACTGGTGGATGCCGTGGCCGAAGGCCAGGTGGGGGCGGTAGGGCCGGTGGATGTCCAACTGCTCGGGGTCGCCGGTGAAGTGTGCGGTGTCCCGGTTTCCCGATGCCAGACAGACCAGGACGGTGCTGCCTGCTGCGATGCGGTGGCCGTGGAGTTCCACGTCCTCCAGGGCGGTGCGCCGCAAGCCGAACTGAATGATCGTCAGGTAGCGCAGGAGCTCCTCGATCGCGTTGTCCATCAACGCCGCATCGGCGCGCAGCGCCTCGAGCTGGTCGGGGGTGCGCAGCAGGCACATGGTGCCCAGCGCGATCATGTTCGCGGTCGTCTCGTGTCCGGCGAGCAGCAGCAGTGCCCCGACACCGGCCAGTTCGGCGTCGGTCAGTTCGCCGGAGTGCACCAGGGCGCTGAGGATGTCGTCGGAAGGGTTCTCGCGCTTGGCGAGGGCGAGTTGGTGGATGTATCCGTGCAGCGCGTTGTGGGCCTGGTGGACTTCTTCGGCGCTGGCGTCGAGGCGGAGGAGCGTCGCCGAGTTGCGCTGGAATTCGGCCCGGTCGGTGTAGGGAACGCCGAGCAGTTCGCAGATCACCAGTGAGGGGACCGGCAGCGCGAAGGCCTGGACGAGGTCGACCGGTCCTTCGGTACGGGCCATTGCGTCGAGTTGCTCGGCGACGATCTGCTCCACCGCCGGAGTCAGCTGCCGCATCCGGCGGACGGTGAACTGTCCGGTGAGCAGCCGCCGGAAGCGAGTGTGCTCGGGCGGGTCCATCATGAGGAACATGCCGGGCTGCGGCGCGGGAGCCTCGTGCGTTTCGGAGTGGTCTGCGCCGGGCCGCAGGAAACGGCGCCGCGCGCTGAAGCGCGGGTCGGCGAGGACCGCCCGGGCATCTTCGTAGCGGGTGACCGCCCATCCGGTCATGCCGTCAGGGAACGTCATCGGGGTGACCGGCTGCTGCTCACGCAGGGTTCGGTACTCCGGCGGCGGGTCGAAGGGGCAGGACCGTGCAGTGGGCTGGGCCGTGGCGGGCTGAGCCGTAGTGGGCTGGGTCCTGGTGGGCTGGGTCCTGGTGGGCTGGGTGTGCGTCACGGGAGGGTCCTTTCCAGCTGGAGGGACGGATGGCGGGGTGACGGGGCCGTCGTATGGCGGGGTGACGGGGCCGTCGTGCGGTCGTCGGCGTGATGGTGATCGTGGTCGTCGGCGCGGTCGGCATCGTGACCGTCGGCGTGGTCGTGATCGTCGGCGTGGTCGTGGTCGTGACCGCCGTCGTGGGGGATGCAGCGGTGGTCTGCGAGGGCGCGGCGGTAGACGCGCCAGCCGAGCAGTACGCCGACGGCTAGGACGAGTGGCGCAAGGCTGTCGACGAAGCCGAGCGCGACGGCCTGGCCGGACAAGTACAGCGGCACCTGGACCGCCAGCATGGCCAGACTGCCGGCGAGGACGACCAGATTGCCCTTGATGAAGGCCCGGCGCCGGATCGCACAGCGGCGCCAGGCGGTGCCTTCCTTCGTGATCAGCCCGACGGCGATGCCCATCAGCGGCCATCGCAGCAGCATCATCACCGCGTTCGCCGCGACCATCACGCAGTGCACCATCAGGCTCGGCAGGAAGAAGTCGGCGGCCTGCCCGGTCTTCGCGGCCACGGCACCCTGGAGGCACACAAAGCCGAGGACGGCCAGTGCGCGCCGTGCCGACTGCCTGCGTGCCATCCGGTAGACGCTGACGCCGGCGGCGGCCGCCAGGGCCAGAGTCAGCGCGGTGGTGAGCCGGTGGGTGAGGGCAAAGCTGACGGTGAAGGCGAAAACGGGAGCGATATCGACCGCTGCGTGACGCAGCCGATCGCGTGCGGCTGCCGGGAGCGTGGGGGTGCCATCGTCCGCGTGGGCGTTGGGTGCCTCCGGGGCCATGACTGCTCCAGTTCTCATGCGGGTGGTGCGCGGCGCGGTGTGCTGCGATGTGCCGCGGTCTGCGGTCGGCTGTCGGGCGTTTGCGGCAGTTCCACCGTGCCGTGGTGGCCGCGGGGCTGTCGTCGCCCGTCCGCAGACACTTGCCCTGCCGCAGACGCAGTACGAGGCGGTGCCACCTACCGCAGACGCAGCCCCCGGCACGGCCACGCGGTACCTACCGGAAGCCCCGGGAACCCCGGAAGCCGACTTCCGACGGGCGTTGCCATGTCCTTCAGCCTCGCCGCGAGTGGCTCCTGCGCATCAATCCGCAGGTTTCCGCAGGTCCTGGTTGTTGTATTGACTTGGACTTTGTCGATCGTAGGATCGGTTCCGGGGTGGGCGGCCATGGCGGACGGTTGACGGACGACGGCGGGAACAGCACGTGATGCTTCAGCAGACGGGTCCGCTCCCCAGCTGCGTGCCGTGTGTGCCATGGATGAGGACCTGCCCGACCGGCTCACCACACACCCGACCGTTTCGCCGCCCGTAGTTCCTGAGCACCGTGATCCGCCTAGCCCGGAGGGATTCCCATGCCTGAGAACCAGAACGAGACCCAGAACCATGATGCGATCGTCACTGACGCGAAGCCGGAGGGCGGGGGTGGCTGCCCGGTCGCGCACGGGCGCGCACCGCATCCCACGCAAGGCGGCGGGAACCGTCAGTGGTGGCCGGAACGCCTCAATCTGAAGATCCTTGCCAAGAACCCGGCAGCGGCCAACCCGCTGGGCGAGGAGTTCGATTACGCAGCGGCGTTCAAGACGCTTGACCTTCCGGCGGTCAAGCAGGACATCGCCGAGGTGCTGACGACGTCGCAGGACTGGTGGCCGGCCGACTTCGGCCACTACGGCCCGTTCATCATCCGGATGGCGTGGCACAGCGCGGGCACCTACCGCATCAGCGACGGCCGCGGCGGCGCCGGCTCCGGCCAGCAGCGCTTCCGTCGGCAGCATCGCGGAGGAGGAGTTCACCACGAGATTGAGCGCGCTGCCGCCCTGGTCCACCGTGCGGCCGTGTTC
>NZ_JBSFYC010000071.1:0-40862 GCF_053595675.1 Streptomyces sp. NPDC002446
GTCGAAGACCATCCGCCGGACGTGGCCGGGGAAGAGCGTCGCATAGACCGCACCGAAGTACGTCCCGTACACACCCCTACCCCGGAGGACCGTCACCGGCAGCCGAACAGCCCCGCGCAGCGGCAATCAGCTCGCCGCAGGCGCAACGGCGACAAACCCCCACGGCGGGAAAGCCGAAAACGTGCGCGGCAGGCCAAGCGCAGCGGAAGGGCGTCACGGCGGCATCGCCGGATGGGTCCCAATCAATACGATCCCCGCGACGACCGCCGCGATCCCGGACACCTCCCAGGCCAGCGCCGCGGGGGTGACCTGCAGCCGGTCGCCGAGGAAACCCACCCCGCAGGCGATCCCGGCCAGCGGCTGGGCGGCGGTCAGTGCGGGCAGCGACAGCCGCAGCGGCGCAGACTCGAAGGCGCTCTGCACCATCACCAGTGCCAGCACCCCGAGGACGAGGATCGCGTACGGCTGCCAGCTGGTCAGCAGTGCCGGCCAGCCGCCCTTCTCGTAGTGGTCACCGCTGATCCGGGTCAGCGCGTCCTGCAGGCCGTAGACCAGTCCGGCCGCGATGCCCAGCAGCGCGGCCTCCAGGCTCACATGCACCCGCTCCCGCTTGGCGACGGCCGCCAGCAGCAGGGCGGTGCCCAGGACCATCCCCATGATCAGCCACTGCCACAGATGATCGGGGCTCCTGGTCCCGCCCTGCGGACGGCCGGCCACGACGAAGGCGGTCACCCCGCCCGCCAGCAGCCACAGCCCGGCCCAGCCGGTGCGGCCGAGCCGCTGCCGGGTCAGCCGCCTGGACAGCGCCATCGCGAACAGCAGATTGGTCGCCAGCAAGGGCTCCACGAGAGTGATGTCACCCATCCCGAGCGCCACCGCGCCCAGCGCCATCCCCAGCACCATCAGACCGATACCGGCCACCCACACCGGCATCCGCACGAGATCGAGCAGCAGACGCAGCGAGAGGTAGTCCTTCATCGGTGCGTACTGGGCCGCGGCCTGCTGGAGCACGAAGCCCGACCCCAGACAGCAGGCCGCACCAAGGGCGAGCAGTATCACCGTCACGTCGCACACCTCGTATCGCGCGTGGGCGGGGGATGCGGCTGGGAACAGCCATCCGGCACCGGGCGCGGGGTGGCCCAGGTCACCCCTCATTCTCCCGCGCGCTCCCGTGTCCCGCCGGGTGCCTTCGCGTACCGCGCGGTAACCGAACGGTTGACGCGGCCGTCGGGTGCGCTGAGGATCGATCACCACGGCGGCGGGTGCGTGCCGGCGTGCCCCGGTGAGGAGATGCAGAGATGGCGTACGACGCTGATGTGATCGTGATCGGAGCGGGGCTCGCGGGGCTGGCGGCCACCGCGGAGCTGGTGGACGCCGGACGCAAGGTGATCCTGCTCGACCAGGAGCCGGAGCAGTCCCTCGGCGGACAGGCGCACTGGTCCTTCGGCGGCCTCTTCCTGGTGGACTCGCCCGAGCAGCGCCGGCTGCGGATCCGCGACAGCCGGGCGCTGGCCTGGCAGGACTGGCTGGGCACCGCCGGTTTCGACCGGACGGAGGACCACTGGCCACGCAAGTGGGCCGAGGCGTACGTCGACTTCGCGGCCGGGGAGAAGCGCTCCTGGCTGCACCGGCAGGGCGTACGGTTCTTCCCCGTCGTCGGCTGGGCCGAGCGCGGCGGCTATGCCGCGACCGGGCACGGCAACTCCGTCCCCCGCTTCCACATCACCTGGGGCACCGGGCCCGGCCTGGTCGCGCCGTTCGAGCGACGGGTGCGGGCCGGGGCCGCCCGCGGCCTGGTGGAGCTGCGCTTCCGGCACCGCGTCACCGGGCTCTCGCGCAGCGCGGGCAGCGTGGACACGGTCAGCGGGGAGATCCTGGAGCCCTCGGACGCCGAGCGCGGCACGCCCAGCAGCCGCGAGGTGACCGGTGCCTTCGAACTCAGGGCGCAGGCCGTGATCGTCACCTCGGGCGGTATCGGCGGCAACCACGAGCTGGTGCGCGCCAACTGGCCCGAGCGGCTGGGCACGCCTCCGCGGCGGATGCTCTCCGGGGTGCCGGCGCACGTGGACGGCAAGATGCTGGGCATCGCCGAGGCGGCCGGCGGCCGGATCATCAACCGCGACCGGATGTGGCACTACACCGAGGGCATCGACAACTGGAACCCGATCTGGCCGAAGCACGGCATCCGGATCCTGTCCGGCCCGTCCCCGCTGTGGCTGGACGCCCGCGGGAAGCGGCTGCCGGTGCCGCTGTTCCCCGGCTTCGACACCCTCGGCACGCTCGAACACATCATGCGGACGGGGTACGACCACACCTGGTTCGTGCTCACCCAGAAGATCATCGAGAAGGAGTTCACCCTCTCCGGATCCGAGCAGAACCCCGACCTGACCGGCAAGAGCATCCGCGAGGTGCTGGGCCGCGCCCGTTCCGGCGCGCCGGGCCCGGTGCGGGCGTTCATGGACCACGGCGCGGACTTCGTCGTCGAGTGCTCGCTGACCGATCTCGTACGGCGGATGAACGCGCTGACCGAGGAGCCGCTCATCGACGAGGCCGCGCTGCGCGACGAGATCGTGGCCCGCGACCGCGAGATCACCAACTCCTTCACCAAGGACCTCCAGGTGACCGCCATGCGCGGGGCCCGCAAGTACCTCGGCGACCGGCTGATCCGCACCGCGGCCCCGCACCGGCTGCTCGACCCCAAGGCCGGCCCGCTGATCGCCGTACGGCTCAGCATCCTCACCCGCAAGACGCTCGGCGGCCTGGAGACCGACCTCTCCTCGCGGGTGCTGGCCGACGGCGGCGCCCCCCTTCCCGGTGTCTACGCGGCGGGCGAGGCGGCCGGATTCGGCGGTGGCGGGGTGCACGGCTACCGCTCGCTGGAGGGCACCTTCCTCGGCGGCTGCCTCTTCTCCGGCCGTACGGCGGGACGGGCGGCGGCCAGGGCGGTGGCCTGAGGGGAGGGGGAGGGAACGGGCGCGATTCCGGCGGGTGGCGGCCCAATTCGGTTGTCCGGAAGGGATATTGGCGGATCCGGCCATTCCCCTTCCCGCCTTGACGCGGAGCTCTGCGTAGCGCTTTGCTGTGCGTGATGACTGGTGCGGACCAGTCCGTCACCCTCTGCACAGGCGCGCGCAGGCCCGGCTCCCCCACCGAGGACAACGGTGCGGTGCCCGGCCCGCACGGCGCGCCATGGAGCCCCTTGACCCGTGACTTCGTTTCCCCCTACGCCGCCGCCGGCCGTGCGACGCGCCCGCTGCCCGGACGCCCCGGTCCTCGCCCCGGCCCTGGACGACACCCAACTGGCCATCGCCGCCGAGGCGCTGGCGCTCGGCCAGTGGGCCCGGGTGCGGACCCTGCTCGCCGAGACCGGCGCGGACTGGGACCGGCGCGGGCACCGGCTGGCGGTCCTGGCGAGCTGCCCCGGCAGCGCCGCCTGGGCCGGCGACTGGCAGCTCGCCGAGCCCGGCAGCGGTGACGCCGCGACGCTCCTGGCGTTCGCCACCGTACGGCTCGCCCTGCGCGGCGAGGCCGGTACCGGCGCGGCCGCCGAGGCCTGTGCGGCCGCCGCCCGGATGGTGCCCGACGACCCCACCCCCTGGCTCGGCGCGCTGATCCTCGCCCGCCGTACCGGCACCCCCGACGCCCGCGCCCACGCCTTCCGGCAGGTGCGGGCCCGCCACCCCGACCACCACCACGCACACCACCTGATGGCGGCCTGCCTGGCCGAGCAGCAGCCGGGCCGCCCCGACGACCCGCGGCACCCGGCCAACGCCTTCGCCGCCCGCGCCGCGGCCCGCGCCCCCGCCGACTCCCCGCTCGCCCTGCTCCCCGTCGTCGCGCACGCCGAGCGCTACCGGGTACGGGCCGCCGCGGGCCTGGAGCCCCCCGACCCCGCGGACTCCGGCCACTGGTCCACCCGCCGGGCCCACAAGCTCCTGCAGGCCGCCTTCGACTGGTGGCTGGAGTGGGAGGGCGAGGATCATCCGCGCGGCAAGGTCGACCTCAACTTCCTTGCCCATGCGATGTTCCACGAGGGCAAGAGGGCCAAGGCCGCCGCCCTCTTCCAGCGCATCGGCCCCCATCTGACGCGCGCTCCGTGGTCGTACGGGGGCCGCGATGCGGAGGGGGCGTTCCGGGCCGCGGTGCGGGCCTGCGCCCGGGGTGAGCCCACGGTGCCGGGCGCCCGGCCGCAGGGGGTTTCCGGCCGTGACCCCTCGGACGGGCCGTAGGGGCGGTTCGCCGTCGCCGCGGCAGGCGGCATACGGTCAGATCTGTTCCCGCACCCGCCGCGACACCGTGATCGCGTACAGATCGAGGACGCCCGGCGGCTCCGCCAGGCCCGGCCCGCCGGCGCGTATCCAGGCGGCGATGTCCGCGAGTGCGTCGTCGTCGTTGACCAGGCCCAGCCAGACCGGGCGACCGCCCGCCGCGCGCCCCTCGGCCGACGGCTGGACCACGATCACATTCGCCTGGTCGCAGACGTCCAGGCACTCGGAGGCCCGTACCGGCGCCGCGCCGTCCAGCGCCGCCCGGAGCCGGGGGATCTGCCCGGCGTGGTCGACGCCCGGGATCTTGGCCGCATCGCCGCAGCAGCAGCCACGGCAGACGGTGACCCGGCACGGGGCCGCGGTCGCCGCCCGGCCGGCACGCTTGTTGATCATCCGGCTCATGCTACGTGGGGGCGGCGGAGCTCCCCGCGCCGCCTCCCCCTCGGCGGGCCGGGGCGGAGTGACGCCGGGTCACGGTGCGACGCCGAGTCACGGTGCGATGCCGGAATCACGGTGCGACGCCGGGATTAGTCATGTGCACGACTGGGATAGGAATCCCAGCATGTCCCTCACCGAGTCCCCTTCCCAGCCCGGCCCCGCGCCGGAGACCGAGATACCCGGCCCGGCCGGCCTCCCCGTGCTCGGCTCGCTGCTCGACCTGCGGAGCGACTCGCTCCGTACGTTTGCGAACGCCCGGCGCGAGCACGGTGGCGTGGTGCGCCTGCAGGCCGGCCCGCCCGGTCTGCGCAGTGTGTTCCACGCGGTCTTCGAACCCGAGGGCGTCCAGCAGATCCTCGCCTCCCAGGCCGCCAACTTCCGCAAGGACCACCCGCTCTACGAGGAGGTCCGGCAGTCCTTCGGCAACGGCCTGCTCACCAGCCAGGACGCCGACTACCTCCGGCAACGCCGGCTGGTGCAGCCGCTGTTCACCAAGCGCCGGGTCGACGGCTATGCCTCGGCGGTGACGACCGAGGCCGAGGCGCTCGTCGACCGCTGGCGGTCCGCGCGGACGGAGACCGTCGATCTGGTGCCCGAGATGAACCGGCTCGCATTGCGCACCGTTTCCCGGATCCTCTTCGGCCTGGACGCCGAGGAGGCCGTGGAGGCCATCCACCGGTGCGCCCCCGTCATCAACGCCTATGTCGTACAGCGCGGTTACCTGCCCGTGAAGATCCCGCGCGGGTGGCCCACCCCCGGCAACCTGCGGGCGCGGGCCGCCACCGACGAGCTGAACGCGCTGTGCGACCGCATCGTCGCGGACCGCCGGGCGGTGTCCGGCGCGGACGATGACGGGCAGGGGGACGATCTGCTCTCGCTCCTGGTCGCGGCCGGCAACGACGAGGACGGCTCGCTCGACGCGACCGAGGTCCGCGAACAGGTCCTGATCTTCCTGCTGGCCGGGCACGAGACCACCGCGACCTCCCTCGCCTTCACCCTGCACCTCCTCGCCCGGCACCCCGAGGAGCAGACGAAGGTCCGCGAGGAGATCGACCGCGTCCTGGCGGACCGCGTCCCGACCGCCGCCGACCTGGACCGGCTGCCGTATCTGACGCAGGCGCTCAAGGAGTCCATGCGGCTCTATCCGGCGGCGCCGGTCATCAGCCGCCGGGCCGTGACCGCCACCGAGCTCTGCGGTTTCCGCATTCCGGCCGGCGCCGATGTGGTCGTCGCCTCCTGGGTGACCCACCGCGACCCGGCGCTCTGGGAGGACCCGGAGCGCTTCGATCCGAGCCGCTTCGCCCCCGAGCGGGAGGCGGCCCGGCACCGCTATGCGTGGTTCCCCTTCGGCGGCGGCCCGCGCGCCTGTATCGGGCAGCACTTCTCGATGCTGGAGTCGGTGCTGGCACTGGCGACGCTGCTGCGCGGCTACGAACTCGACGCCGTGGACGAGGAGGTGCCGGTCGCCGCCGGTATCACCCTCCAGCCCACCGGCCCGGCCCGGGTGCGACTGCGTCCGCGCGACGGGGCGGGGGAGTAGCCCCCGGGGGCGCCGCCTGTCCCGCATCCGTCCGCCATCCCGCACTTCCACCTAACGCAACGAAAATAGCGTTTGCATTTCGGCGGCGTCCCCCGTAGTGTCTTTTCCGGTCCCATTGCCGCCGATTGGAGAAGGCCGTTGCTCGTCTGAGGTCCGCAGACACCGCGCCCGCGTATGCCCTGCATCGCGCGGCCCGTCCGTGACCTCGGAGTGCCCTACGGCGTACCCCGGCGCATCTCGGCGTTCCCGCGGTGTCTCCCTGCGCAAGCCCCCCGCTCATGCACCACGCGCACCCTGGAGACCTTTATGCATAAGCCGCCCACCGCCGCGTCCTTTGCGGCCCCCGCCTCCATCGTCTGCACCGGCCTCGGCTTCGCCTGGCCCGACGGCAGCCCCGTCCTGGAGGACTTCCAACTCGCCGTGGGCCCCGGCCGTACGGGCCTGATCGGCCTCAACGGGGCGGGAAAGTCCACCCTGTTGAAGCTGATCGCGGGCGAGCTGACCCCGACCGCGGGCAGCGTCAAGGCCGTCGGCGAGGTCGGATACCTCCCGCAGCACGCGCCGCTCGACACCCACCTCCGCGTCGACCAGGCGCTCGGCATCGCCGCGACCCGCGCCGCCCTGCACGCGATCGAGAACGGCGACGCGCGCGAGGAGCACTTCACCGCCGTCGGCGACGACTGGGACGTCGAGGAGCGCGCCCGTGCCACCCTCGACCAGCTCGGACTGCCCGGCCTCGACCTCGACCGCACCATCGGCGAGGTCTCCGGCGGCGAGTCCGTCCTGCTGCGGCTGGCCGCCCTGCTGCTGCGCCGCCCGGACGTCCTGCTGCTCGACGAGCCCACCAACAACCTCGACCGGGCGGCCCGGCAGCGGCTGTACGACGCGGTCTCCGGCTGGTCCGGGGTGCTCGTCGTGGTCAGCCACGACCGCGAACTCCTCCAGCTCGTCGACCGGATCGCCGACCTCCGCGGCGGCGAGGTCCACTGGTACGGCGGCAACTTCAGCGCGTACGAGGAGGCCCTGGCCGTCGAACAGGAGGCGGCCGAGCGCATGGTGCGGTCCGCCGAGGCCGACGTACAGCGCCAGAAGCGCGAACTGGCCGACGCCCACGTCAAGTTGGCCCGCCGGGTCCGCTACGGCAACAAGATGTACGCCAACAAGCGCGAACCGAAGATCGTCATGAACGCGCGCAAGAGGGAGGCCCAGGTATCCGCCGGCAAACACCGCATCATGCACACCGAACGCCTCAAGGAGGCACAAGAGCGCCTCGACGAGGCCGCCGAGGCGGTCCGCGACGACGACGAGATCCGCATCGACCTGCCGCACACCGCCGTGCCGCCGGGCCGCACCGTGCTCACCCTGCACGCCCTGCGGACCCGCTACGGCGCCCGCGCCGACCTGGAGGTGCGCGGCCCCGAACGGATCGCGCTGACCGGCCGCAACGGCTCCGGCAAGACCACCTTGCTGCGCACCCTCGCCGGCGAGGTCCCACCGGAGGAGGGAACGGCCGAGGCCCATGTCCCCCACCGTTTCCTCCCGCAGCGCCTGGACGTCCTGGACGACACCCTGACCGTCGCCGAGAACGTCGCGCGGTTCGCCCCGGACGTCACCAACAACCGCATCCGCGCCCGGCTCGCCCGCTTCCTGTTCAAGGGCGCCCGCGCCGACCAGCAGGCCGGCACGCTCTCCGGCGGCGAACGCTTCCGGGCCTCGCTCGCCGCCCTGATGCTGGCCGAGCCGGCCCCGCAGCTGCTGCTGCTCGACGAGCCGACGAACAACCTCGACATGGCGTCGGTCCGCCGGCTGGTCACGGCCCTGGAGTCCTACGAGGGCGCCCTCCTGGTCGTCAGCCACGATCTGCCGTTCCTGAGGGAGCTGGGCATCACGCGGTGGCTCACCCTGGAGGACGGTGAACTGGCCGACGGCGAACCGCTGTAGGCGAGCCCGTCGGACAGGCCCTGTCGGACAGGCCCTAGAAGTGCTGCAGCAATTCGCTGAACGCGGAGAGCTGCAGCACTTTCGCGTCCGCCGGATCGAGGTCGCCGTGCTCCAGTACCCAGGTGTGGTCGTTCGGGATGAACACCGCGTTGAGACCGGCCGAACGGGCGGGCAGGATGTCCGACTTGGGGGAGTTCCCGATCATCCAGGCGGAGTCCGGCGCGAAGTCGTAGGCGCGGGTCAGCTCCTCGTAGGTGGCGACGTTCTTCTCCGCCACGATGTGCACCGCCCGGAAGTGCCCGGTCAGCCCGGACGCCGCCACCTTCCGCTGCTGCTCCTCCGTGTCCCCCTTGGTCAGCAGCAGCAGCTCATGCCGCCGTGCCAGCTCGGCCAGCGTCTCGGCCACCCCGGGAATCAGCTCCACACGGTCCCCCGCGAAGGCCGCCGCCCACCCCGAGATCCGCGCCGACTCCTCGGCGGTGGCGGCCCGGCCCCGCAGCCGTGCCACACACTCCCCGAGGCTGTGCAGAAACACCCTGCTGCCGTATCCGAGGGTCGGCGCGTTCGCCGCCTCGATCCCGTCGAGCACCGCCCGCACCCCCGCACGGTCGAGTTCGGGGTGGACCATCCAGTCCAGGAACTCGTCGATGACCCGCTCGAAGATCACGTTGTTCTCCCACAGCGTGTCATCGGCATCGAAGATCAGCATCCGCCGGCCGGCCCTTCTTCCAGTGAACAGATCCGCGCACCGTACGCAGGTCCGGCGCCGGCCCGCACCGCAATTACAGGGCAGCGGGCGGCCCGGGACCGGCCGGACGCCTCACCACCACCGCAGGTACGACAGCAGCCGCAGCAGCTCCAAGTAGAGCCAGACCATCGTCATCGCGAGTCCGAAGGCCACGTACCAGGCCCACCGGTGCGAGGCACCGGACCGCAGAAAGCGGTTGGCGGTCTCGAAGTCCACCAGGAAGAAGAAGGACGCGGCGCCGATCGCCACCGCACTGACGGCGATCGCCAGGAGGCCGCCGTCCCGCAGCCCGAGGTCCGCGCCGAACACCAGCGACGCCACCATGTCCGCCACGACCAGCGCCAGCAGCCCGATCGCCGTACCGGCCGCCCAGCGCGTCGCCTTCGCGCTGACCCGTACGGCGCGGGTGGCGTACGCGGCCAGTGTGCCGGCGAAGATGCAGCCGGTGCCGATGACGGCCTGGCTGCCGACGCCCGGGTGCAGTGCGTCGAAGAACCGGGTCGCCTCCCCGAGAACGATCCCCTGCACGGCCGCGAACAGCAGGGCCAGCGCGGCGCTGGGCCGGGGCCGGACGGCCAGGAAGATGCCGATGCCCAGCCCGGCGAGCAGGGCCGGCAGGGCCAGGAACCCGAGCTCCAGGAACACGGTCACAAGGGCGCTCGCCGCCAGGACGGCGAGGACGGCCAGGGTCTTGACGACGATGTCGTCGAGCGTGATCGGACGGTCCGGGGCGGCCGGTGCGGCGCCGCCGGACGGCTTCGTCCCGGCCGGGGTGACCGCGCCGTCCAGCGTCAGCAGGTTACGGATCGCGGGGTTGCTTGTCGTGGGCACCGGCCCTCCCGGAGAGATCGGATCGTACGCATCTGGATCGCTCAACTCCTTGTGCAGCAAGCATAGTTGGCGTGTCCGGCAGCGGGCGGGTCCCGCTCACTCCACTTCCACGACCCGCCGGGTGCCGGGAACGCTCTCCCGCAGCGCCCGGACCACCTCCGGCACCGCAGGGAACACGCTGTCCCCGCCGGGCGGCGGCCCGTACGGCAGCGCCGTCCCCAGGTGGTCGCGCCAGGGCGCGGGCACGGCGATCGGCTGGCGGATGCCGGTGAGCACCACGCACTGCACCGCCTCGGTGCCGTAGCGGTGCAGCGCCGAACGCAGCCGGCCGGGCAGCCCGAGACGCTGCGGCACCGCGGTGTTGAGCAGCCGCTCGCCCAGGCTGTCGCCCTGCGCGGCGAGGTCGCTGCCGCGCAGCTGGTGGATGCTGTCGCGGAGGGCGGGGTAGTGCTCCGGCAGCACGCCGCGGCAGCGCAGTACGAGCAGGGGGTGCGACTGCCCCTCCACCTCGCAGGCGATGTCGAACGACATCCGCCGCTTCAGGAAGCCGTAGCGGACCTCGTTGATCACCTGCAAAGACGCCTCGGGCTTCGGCCTGCCGGTCTCCGGGGGCGGCTGGCTGTACAGGCCCGTGAGCTGTTCGCTGACCGTCACCGACCCGGCGAACAGCCGCCGCATCCCCACGGCCACCGCATGGTGCTCGTACAGCTCCAGCCATGCCGGCAGCCGGCGCACACTGGTCAGGTCCGGCGCCAGGCGCGCCGCCTCCTCCGCGTGCTCCAGCGCATCGCCGCGCAACTGCTCGCTGAGCAGGCCGATCCGCCGGCGCAGCTCGATCAGCGCCAGCGCGTCGAACTGCGCCGCCCGGTCCGCTTCCTGCCGCCCGCCGACGCCCTCCAGCACACCGGCGAGGATCTGGGTGGGGCCGGCGTCGGCGGACCAGTCGCGGCGCCGGGCCAGTTCCGTGAGCCGGTCCAGCGCGTACGGGGTCAGCCAGGCGCGGCTCTCCACGAAACCGCCCCAGTCACGGGACTCCAGCCCGTGCCGGGCGGCGAGCCGCGGCAGCCGGGCCAGCAGCGCCAGCAGCAGCAACTCGGCGTCGTCGACGCCGTCCTGATGGTGCCCGGTCTCGCGCAGCGCCTGGGCGAGCTGGTGGGAGTCGAAGAGCGTCGCGAAGACATCGGACTCCGGGCACTGCAGGATCTCCGCCAGCAGCGGCTGCGCGGTCGGCCCGACCAGCAGATGCAGATGCCGCCCGGTGAACGTGGCCGGCAGCTCGGGCGGGGTGAACGCGGCGTGGATCCGCGCCGCCAGCTCCGCCAGCCGGCTCTCCGCCTCGCTGAACCGCCCGATCCGGTGCAGCAGATCATGCGCGGCGAAGTTGCCCAGCGCCTCCTCGACGGCCGCCATGGCCCGCTCCGAGGTCCGCACCATCCACACGACGTACAGCTCGTTGTCCATCGCTCACCTCCCCGCGACCCGGCCGTAGCGCGGCGGTTCCTGCCCGGAGAGGACCTCGAACAGCTCCTCGGCCGCACCCCGCGACCCCCCGACGTACGGCCCCACAAGAATCTCCTCCAGCGCCCGGCCCAGCTTCGCCAGCGCCGCGTCGACGGCCTCCTGGTGCTCGCCGAGCTCCTCGCCGGCCTCGTCCAGCTGCCGGGCCAGCCGGGCGTTCTCCACCGCCCGCCGGAAGAGCCACACCGCGTACTCCCGCTCGGCGCTCACCTTGTTCAGCGGATCCCCCTTGCAGCTGGCCCGCGCCCGCGGCAGGCCCTGGAACAGCCGCCGGATGCCCTTGTCCAGCCCGGCCTCCGGGAGGGCCTCCAGCCAGCCCGCGGTGAACTCCTCGTCGGCGCTGCCCGCCTCGTCCAGCGCCCGCAGCGCGGTGTCCGGCAGACCGGGCATCTGATGGCCCAGCAGCCCGGGGATGTCGCGGGCCTCCAGCCGTGCGGCGCGGCACTCCACGATCGCCCGCAGCAGCCACGCCCGCGCCTGCCACCGGGGCTCGCCGCGGACGTCGTCCAGACACTCACGGGCGGTGAGGAACGCCTCGGTGCGCATCGCCAGCAGCGCCCGTTCCATCCCCTCGCCGACCGAGGTGTGCCGCTCCGCGGTCCGCAGCGCCGCCTCGATGTCGTCGGCCTCGGCCGCGGTGGGCTCGGACGGCTGCAGGGCCTCGATCATCCGGCGGGCCACACCGTACGGCTGGGCCCGCAGCGCCTCGATGAAGCGGCGGCCGAACTCCTCCTCGACATGGGGCTGTTCGGCCAGCCGGGCCAGTTCGTCCCAGAGCGTCTGCGCGGTGGGGCCGGTGGTGTCGGACGGCGCGGGCTCGGCGTGGTCGGTGGCATCGCGTACCACCACCACGGCCCGCTCGGCATCGGCGAGCACCGCGGACCGGGCGGTGTCCACCAGCGTGTACGGATGGACGAACAGCAGCGCCGGGTCCTCGGCGGTCGGCGGCAGATAGCGGCTGATCAGCACCGTGTGCGGGGTGAACACGTCCGACGGCGCGATGCCCTGCGCCCGCAGCGCGCACCGCCACTCGAACCACAGCATCGGCGCGACGTCCTTGCGCCAGGCGAGGAAGGCCCGTTCGGTGGCGGGAGACTCGTCGGGCGTCACCCCCCGCAGCGCGGCATCCAGGAACCGCCCGGCGGCCACCTGCCGCGCCGGCGCATGCGGCCGGTGCACCGCCGTCTCCAGCTGCTCCACCAGCTCACCCCTGCGCCGGGCCCACTTCTCCCGCATCGTGATCAGCTGCGGCACATTGACCTGGTAGTACTGCTCGGTCTCCCGCTCCTCGGGTTCGGTCAGCCGGATCGTGCGGCCGGTCGGCTCGTCGAACCGCTCCACCAGCAGCACCGTCGCCGGCCACAGCGCCCGCCGCTCCTCCGGGCTCGCCCCCTCGAACGCCGCCAGATCGGCCCTCAGCTGCTTGATCTCGGCCTCCAGCTGGTCCAGGCGCAGCCGCGCGTCCATGGTCAGCCGCTGCGACAGCACCCGCTGATGGGCCTGCTCGACACCGATGTACGCATCCGTGGTGAACAGGTCCGGGCTGAACTCCAGCCCCACGGTGGCGCCGTGCCCCCGCACCGTCCGCAGATACGGCTGAAGCGACACCAGCCCCGTATCCCGCGGGCCGTCCGTCGCACGCGGCGCCCGCAGCAGCGCCTGCTCCGTCTCGGCCGCCGCCCGCTCGGCGAGCGCCCGCATCCCCTGCGCGTACGCCACCAGCTCCCCGTACGCGATGTCGGCGACCTCCACCAGGCTCGTCTCGTGCGCCAGCGACCGCAGCAGGCCGACGAAGTCGCGCAGCGCGCCACGGGCCGTCGAGGACGAGCCGTCCGCCACCGTCACCGACCGCGCGCGGAAGACCGACGGCAGATCGAGCGAGGGCTGGGTGCCGGACAGTCCGGCCGTGACCCTGATCAGCCCGACGCCGAGATGGTCCCCGACGAAGTCCCCGCTCTCCGGATCACTGAGGCCGTTGACCCGCAGACAGGTGGTCAGCGCCGCCTGCACCACCTGCTGCCGAATCTCCGGGATGCCCGACCCGACCACCAGCACCTCGACGGGGCCCTGTTCGTCCCCCGCCACCCAGGCCCGCAGCAGCGACGACGGCAGCGCCGCGCGCACCTGCGGCGCAAGCGCCGCCTTCGGCCCCCAGGCCGGCGCCGCGGGGAACAGCGGCCCGCAGTCGGCCGACTCCCGGGCCCGCCGGGCACACCGCGCCACCGGACCGTCGTCGGCCCCGCTCTCCGCTGCGGGGACGTGCAGCCCCAGTGCCCGGGCGTGCAGCACCAGCGCCAGATCGTCCTCGGTGTCACCGAACAGCGGCTCATCCGGGCACTGCTGGAGCCAGTACTGCCACACCCTGCTCACCAGCTGCTTCGGCACGGCCGGCCGGCTCTCCCGGAACCGCTGTTTGACCTGCTCCGCCTCGCCCGCCGTCCAGGTGTGCGGCAGGCGCCTGAGCACCTCGTCGACGCCGTCCCCCCGCATCGGACCCCCTCCTCGTCACACCTCGCCGGCACACCGGAATCCCACGTTCCCGCGGCACTCGGACGGTGACCGCGGCGACAGAGACTCCCGCAGACGCGCCACGGGAGTGTCGTAGGCACCCCCGCGCAGCACCGGTGCGCCCGTGCCGTCCACGCAGATGTCCCAGACGTTACCGAGCAGGTCCCCGATGTTGTACGGATTCACCGCGAATTCCCCGACCGGCGCCAACTCCCCAAGACTGCCACGGAAGTTGACCCGCCCCGCCGCGATGTCCTCGCGCCACCACTCCCCGGTCCGCCCGGCCCGCGCCGCCAGCTCCCACTCGTCCGCCGTGGGCAGCCGCAGTGCCGTCCCCAGCCGCCGCCCCGCCCAGGCCGCATAGGCGCGGGCGGCATGGGCACTCACCGCGACGACCGGGTGCCCGCCGCGCCCCGCCGGGAACTCCAGGCCGCACCAGCCCCGCAGATAGTTGTCGTCGACGTATGCCCCCGCCGCCCGCGCGGCCGCCGGCCGCCAGCGCTCGTTCGCCGGATCGCACAGGAACGCCCGGAACTGCGCATGGGTCACGGGGTACCGTCCCAGCCGCACCGCCACCGGCCCGGCGGGCGGCACGGCCACCAGCCCCGGCGGCGACGGCGGCCGCCGCCCGGACGGCACCGGCACGGCCACCCGCGCCGGCCGGACACCGCCGCGCGCCGCCCGGTCCGCGCCCCGGGCCGCGCCCCGCTCCGGCGCCCCCTCGCCGTCCGCCGGCCGGCTGGGCGCGCCGGCCGCACGCACGGCGCGATTGCGGAACAGGCAGATCCGCCCGGCCAGATCGCTGTTGCTCTGCCGGGGCAGCGGCCGCCCCTTCGCCAGCAGCGCCTGCGTCACCCCCTCGAAGAGCGCCGTCATGCTCAGCAGCGCAGGACCGTCCGGCACCCCGGACTCGACGAGGCCGATCAGCTCGCCGGTGAACGCGGTGTACCTCTCGCCCGGTACGGCCAGCGCCTGGCGCGTCGCCGCGGTGGCCGTCAGCACGAACGCACCGTGCACGGCGGCCGCGGGCGCGAGGTCACCGGTGTGCATACCGCCCAGCGCCAGTCCGCTCCAGCAGCAGTCCAGCACGACCACCTTGCGCCGGGCCGCCGGACGCCCGCCGGACGGGGACAGCAGGATCTCCCGCAGCTCCTCGTAGCGCACCGCGGTGTGCGGCCGGTCCGGGTCCGACTCCGGCAGCGTGAGATGCAGCTCCCCGGACAGCGGGTGCACCAGGCCGTGCCCGGCGTAGTACAGCACCACGGTGTCCGTGGCCTCGGCGGCCGCGTCGTACAGCGCGTTCAGCATCGCCTGACGGGTCGGCTGCCGCAGCACACTGCACCGCTCCCCGGCCAGCCCCCACGCCCCGGTGTCGCACAGCAGCTCACGCAACCGCCCGAGGTTGTTGCGCACCGCCGGGAGGTCCTCCAGCGCCCCGTGCTCATACGTGTCCGTACCGATCAGCACGGCGCGCGACCGGGCCGGATCGGACAGCTGCCAGGCGGACACGCTAATCCCGCGGCCCGGCTGGGACCACCGGCGCGCCGGGCCCCTCCTCGCCCCCGGCAGTCGGCGCGGCGCCCTCGCCCCGACCGACCGCGATCCCGTCCCGGTCCCTCCCGATCCGTACGCGCACCGCCGCCCCCGCTGCCGTCACTCGTCCCTGAGCCGCAGCATAAGTGGCACCCGTCACGCAGGTCTCAGGATCAGGACAACGGCCGCGCATCCCATGCCGCGAGCCGCAGCCCGCTCTCGAACCGCCGCTCCCGGCCGTCCACCGGATCCCTGAACTCCAGCGCCTTCGACAGCAGTTGCAGCGGCGCGGCGAAGTCCTCCGGCCCGGCGTCCCCCGCGGCGGCGGGACGGTCCGAGGGGCCCGGATGGAGCGGATCGTTGAGGATCGGCAGCCCGAGGCCGTTCATGTGCACCCGCAGCTGATGGGTGCGTCCGGTCTCCGGCAGCAGCCGGTAGCGCCCGAGCCCGCCGCGCCGCCCGACCAGCTCCACCCGGCTGACCGCGTTGACCTCACCGGCCACCTCCCGGGCGGCCGGCACCCCGCGCTCCTTCACGATCCGGCTGCGCACCGTCACCGGCAGCGCGACCCGCTCGTCGTACGGCGCCACCGCCTCGTACTCCTTGCGCACCCGGCGCCCGCCGAACAGCCCCTGGTACGCCCCCCGGTCCTCGGGCCGTACGACGAACAGCGCCAGCCCCGCCGTCAGCCGGTCGAGCCGGTGGGCGGGCTGCAGTGCGGGCAGCGCGAGATCGCGCCGCAGCCGCGCCAGAGCGGTCTCGGTGATGTGCCGCCCGCGCGGCGTGGTGGCGAGGAAGTGCGGCTTGTCGGCGACCACGATCCGCTCGTCCTGATGGACGATCCGCACCGCGAACGGCACCGGCACCTCCGGCGCGAAGTCCCGGTGGAACCACACATACCGCCCGGCCAGATACGGCTCGCCCCCGCTCAGCGCCCCGTCCACCCCGACGAACCGCCCCGCCGCCAGCATCTCCTCGACCCGCCCGGCCCCGATCGCGCCCCGGTACCGGTCCACCAGATGGTCCCGCACGGTCGCCCATGCGCCGTCCGGGTCGGCGGGCAGCCGAACCCGCACGGGATCGATCCCCGCACGCTGGGGGAGCGGGGCGGGCGGAACGGGAGATCTGCGTCTCATGGGGCAAGGAAACCTCGGCTCGGGCGGTGCTCCCACATCGCACCGCACAGAAACGACCAGCGCCCGCCTGGCCGGAGCCGGGGCGGGCGCTGATCTGCAAAGTGTCCGAGGGGGGACTTGAACCCCCACGCCCGATAAAGGGCACTAGCACCTCAAGCTAGCGCGTCTGCCATTCCGCCACCCGGACAAGGTGTCTGTCGTTGCGGCCCTGGGCCGTTCCGACGTGGAAAACAATAGCAAACCTTCGGGGGTGGTCGATCACCCGCGCTGCCGGCCGGGCCCGGGCCCGGGCCTGTGACCAGCGCATGTCGGGAGTATTGCGGCCTTGGGCGCAGGGGGCGCCGGGTGGAGGATGGCGGTGGACCCCGCCGCGGAGCGCGCTCCTCGGGGCGCACGACGCGGCCGTGAATCATGAGGAGGCAGTGTGACTGAGCCGAAGCCGGCCAGTGCGGTCACCGGTGAGGACGAGGTGGTCGACCTGTGCCGGGATCTGATCAGGATCGACACCAGCAACTACGGCGACCACTCGGGCCCGGGTGAGCGGGCCGCCGCCGAGTACGTCGCGGAGAAGCTCGCCGAGGTCGGCCTCGAACCGCGGATCTTCGAGTCGCACAAGGGCCGCGCCTCGACCGTCGCCCGGATCGAGGGCGAGGACCGCTCGCGGCCCGCGCTGCTGATCCACGGGCACACGGACGTGGTGCCCGCCAACGCCGACGACTGGACCCATCACCCGTTCTCGGGGGAGATCGCGGACGGCTGCGTCTGGGGACGCGGCGCGGTCGACATGAAGGACATGGACGCGATGACGCTGGCCGTCGTCCGTGACCGGCTGCGCACCGGGCGTAAACCGCCGCGGGACATCGTGCTGGCCTTCCTCGCGGACGAGGAGGCCGGGGGTACGTACGGCGCGCGCTACCTCGTCGACCACCACCCGGAGCTCTTCGAGGGCGTGACGGAGGCGATCAGCGAGGTCGGCGGCTTCTCCTTCACGGTCAACGAGCAGCTGCGGCTGTACCTCATCGAGACGGCCCAGAAGGGCATGCACTGGATGAAGCTGACCGTGGACGGGTCGGCCGGGCACGGTTCGATGATCCACAAGGACAACGCGATCACCGAACTGTCGGAAGCCGTCGGGCGGTTGGGCCGCCATGAGTTCCCCGTCCGGGTGACCAAGACGCTGCGGTCCTTCCTGGACCAGCTCGGGGACGCGCTGGGCACCGAGCTCGACCCGGAGAACATGGACGACACCCTCGCCAAGCTCGGCGGTATCGCCAAGCTGATCGGCGCGTCGCTCCGGAACACCGCGAACCCGACGCAGCTGGGGGCCGGTTACAAGGTCAATGTGATCCCGGGCCAGGCCACGGCGCATGTCGACGGGCGCTTCCTGCCCGGTTACGAGGAGGAGTTCCTGGCCGATCTGGACCGGATCCTGGGGCCGCGGGTCAAGCGCGAGGACGTACACGCGGACAAGGCGCTGGAGACGACGTTCGACGGTGCGCTGGTGGACGCGATGCAGTCGGCGCTGCAGGCCGAGGACCCGATCGCGCGGGCCGTGCCGTACATGCTCTCCGCCGGTACGGACGCCAAGTCGTTCGACGACCTGGGGATCCGCGGGTTCGGCTTCGCGCCGCTGAAGCTGCCGCCGGAGCTGGACTTCGCCGGGATGTTCCACGGCGTGGACGAGCGGGTGCCGGTGGACGGGCTGAAGTTCGGGGTGCGGGTGCTCGACAGGTTCATCGACCAGAGCTGAAACCGGAGTTGAAGCTGCGTACGACGCGAATTACCTGCCGTTCGCGCCGACTTCGCTGAAAAGA
The DNA here is from genome assembly GCF_053595675.1 of Streptomyces sp. NPDC002446. Taxonomy (NCBI): domain Bacteria; kingdom Bacillati; phylum Actinomycetota; class Actinomycetes; order Kitasatosporales; family Streptomycetaceae; genus Streptomyces; species Streptomyces sp. NPDC002446. The sequence continues at coordinate 18,276 of NZ_JBSFYC010000071.1, forward strand.
GTGAATGTGCTGATGTGTTCGTAGCTTCAACGGCCTTTTCCTCGTTGTAGGCAGTGCGGTCCGCGGCTGGGACCGCATTGCCTACAAGGAGGAACAATGATCAAGAGGATCGCTGCCGCCGCGGCGGCCGCCGGTGGCCTGGTGCTCGCCGGTGCGGGCCTCGCTGTTGCGGACGCGGGTGCCCAGGGTGCCGCCGTGAACTCGCCCGGCGTCGTTTCCGGCAACAACGTCCAGGTGCCGGTTCATGTCCCGGTGAACGCCTGCGGCAACACGATCTCCGTGGTCGGGCTGCTGAACCCCACGTTCGGCAACTACTGCGTCAACAAGTGAACTTCTGACGCTCTGCGACGTCGTATCTGCACCCGTAAGGGTCCAATTCAGCTTGGCTCCGGAATGCCTGCCATGCATTCCGGAGCCTCTGGGTATTTCGATGGGCGAGTGGATCTCTCGTGGAACTCTCGGGATCTCCATGGGCAGCGCCGCTCGCACGCATTCCTGTAAGGCACTAGGCAGGGGAACACACCTATGAGACAGGTCGCACGCAAGGGCCTGATCACCATGGCAGCGGCCGGCGGCGTACTCGCCGCGGCCGCCGGCTACGCGCACGCGGATGCGGGAGCCGACGGCGCCGCGGTCAACTCGCCCGGTATCGCCTCCGGCAACAACGTCCAGGCACCGGTCGACGTACCGGTGAACATCTGCGGCAACACGGTCAATGTCGTCGGGGTGCTCAACCCCACGTTCGGCAACCACTGCGCCAACGGCGGCGGCAAGCACCACGGCGGACACCACGGCCACGGCGGACACCACGGCGGGGCGAGCGCCTCCGGCCGGACCGCCGACTCGCCCGGTATCGCCTCCGGCAACAACGTCCAGGTGCCGGTCGACGCACCGGTGAACGTCTGCGGCAACAGCGTCGATGTCGTCGGGGTGCTGAGCCCGACCCACGACAACGACTGCGCCAACGGGGCGCCCAACGGCCCGCACCGTCCGCACCACCCGGGCAAGCCCCACCACCCCGGGAACCCGGAGCACCCGGGCCAGGAGGGGAACGAGGGACACCCGCACCACCCGGGACACCCGCATCACCCGGGCAAGCCCGAGCACCCGGGTAAGCCCGGGAACCCGGGCGGGGCCGAGAAGCCGGGCGGTTCCGAGAAGCCGGCGCACGGGCAGCGCCCCGGGGCCCCGGGCAAGGAAGCCCCGGGAGCGGGGCCCACATCGCACGGCCGGACCGCGACGGCGGCCCGGCCCAGCGAGCAGCTCGCGCAGACCGGCGCCGGCGCCCTGGGCTACGCGCTGCCCGCCAGCGCGGGGCTGCTGCTGGGAGGCGCGGTGCTGTACCGCAAGGCACGCAAGAGCGCGGGCTGATGGCGGTGCGCGGACGGCGCACCGTGCGGAAGAACGCGTGTCGATGATCGTGTGCACCGTCCGCCGCTGACCGGCTGCGGACGGTGGCGCGTACACCACGGAGCGGGCCCCGTCCGGACGGGGCCCGCTCTGCTGTGTTCACCCGCCGGCGGCAGTCACCACGTGGCGCGGAGCTGGCGGATGATCCGGCGGCGCAGCCGCACCCTGCGGCTCCCGTCCGGATTCAGGCGCAGTCGGTCCAACTCCCAGTGTCCGTACTCGGCATGGTCGGTCAGCAGGCGTGTGGTGGCCTTCCGGGAGACTCCCCGGGGGACATACACATCGCAGAATTCGTATTCCGGCATCGCATCTATTGTGCGGGACCGGCCCCGGTACGGATAGCGTCTGCACTATGTCTGATGCTGCGCAGCCTTCCGCTGCCGAGGTACGTGCCGCCGCCGAGGCGGTCAAAGCCGCGCTGGACCGTCACCTCGACGCGGTCGAACGCCGCTCGGGGCCGGACGATCCGGCTGTCTACGCCGCGTTCGACGAGCTCGCCGCGGCGGCTGAGGTCTATGACGAGCTGCTCTACGACACCTACGACGAGGTCACCCCCTTCGAGATCCCCGGGAGCGACGCCCTGCCCGCCTACGCGGGTCCCGAGGAGCCGAGCGCGCTGAGCGTGCTGATCCGACGCGACTACACGGTCGCCGAACCGCAGCGGCTGCTCCATCAGGCACAACGCGTCGCCGATCTCGATCCGGACGCCGCCGACGACGCCGCCGGCAAGCGGCCCGATGCCGCCGCGGTCGTCGGCAGCAGTGTGCATGCGGCGCTCGGTGTGCTGTTCGGGGAGTTCGAACCGGACGAGATCGCCTCCCGGCACAAGGAGTTCGGCCTGGAGGAGGGGGACTCCACGCTGTGGGTGGCGGCCGCCGACGATCCGGCCGAGCCGGGGGAGTGGCTGTCCGCGCCGTTCGATCAGGCGGACCCGCAGCGGGTGGTGTGCCGCTTCGACGTCAGCGCGGTCTTCGACGAGGAACTGGGCGACGACCTGCTGGAGCCGCTGGACCACGAACGGTGAGGGCGAGCGGGGCCGCACCCGGCCCCGCCGGCGCCGCGCTCCGGGTGCGCCGCTGATCGCTGTGCGCCGCTGCCCCGGTCCGTCGGCGGACATCCGCCGAGGGGCCGGGGCAGTGGTGTGAGCGGGGTGTGGTGTGCGGTACGGGCTCAGCCGTCCACCGGCTCGTCCCCGGTGGTCTGCGCGCTCTGCAGCTGGAGCAGCGCACGCAGCCGGGTGGTGCGCTCCTTGACGGGGACCTCGGCGACCGCGCGGGGCAGGGCCTGGTCGGCGCCCTGGACGACCGACAGATGCCGTTCGCCGCGGCTGAAGGCCGTGTAGACCCAGGCCCGGGTCAGACCGCCGGCCGCGTCACCGGGGAGCACGACCACCGCGGCCGGCCAGCGCGTCCCGGCCGCCTGATGGGCGGTGAGCGCCCAGCCGTGGCGTACGGCTCCGGCGCCGACCTGCTCGCGCGGCACCACGACCGCGGAGCCCTCGCAGTCGAGACGCAGGCCCGCGGCGTCCGCGCCGGTGACCGTGCCGGGCACCGTACGACCGGGCGCCGGGGCGTAGGCCACGCGGTCGCCGGGGTCGAAGCCGCCGAACCGGCCGGGGCCGGGATTGAGCCGTTCCTTGAGCGCGGCGTTCAGCGCGCGGGTGCCGGCCGCGCCGCCGTGGCCGACCGTGATGACCTGGGTCTGCTCCGCGGGGACACCGAGCGCCCGGGGGACCGAGTCGGCGACCAGCTGGACGGTGCGGTGCACCGCCTCGCCGGCGTCCCGCACCGGGACGATCACCACCTCCTTGCCGGGGGCCTCGACCTGGCTCAGCTCGCCGATGCCGATGCCCGACACCAGCTCGCCGATCGGGCCGAAGTCCGGTGTGCGGGAGGCGACCTGGGGGCAGAAGCGGGCCGCGAGGAGGTCGGCGAAGAGACGTCCGGGGCCGGCCGACCACAGGACGCCGGGGTCGCCGCTGAGGACGAGGCGGGTGCCGTCGGTCAGCGACTCGACGAGCAGCGCGGCGGTCTCCAGATCCAGCTGCGGGGCGTCCAGCACGACCAGCAGATCGAGCGCGAGGGCGCCGTCCGCGTCCCGGCCGGGGCCCTGCTGCCCGGACAGCAGACCGGACACGGTCACCGCCGCCGCGGCCGGATCCGCGCCGTCGGCGGTGTCCGGCGCGCTCTCGGCGAGGTGGGCGGCCAGGCGCCGGCGGCCGTTCTCGGTGTGGGTGGCGCCGAAGGCCCGCAGGCCCAGCGCGCGGGCCGCGGAGATCAGCGCGGCGGGCTCGGCGCGGGCGGCCTCCGCGCCGGTGTGCGCCACCAGGCCGCTGTGCGCGGCGGCGCGGATCAGCTCGGCGGCCGACGGCGAGGGGGTGGCGGCCGCCGCGGCCTCCCAGGCGGCGGGGGAGGGGCGCACGGTCTCCTCGGCCACCGGCTCCTCGCCGTCGGCCTCGGAGGCGCTCGCCGTCTGCTCGTCCGCGTCGTCCGCGCCGTCCGTGTCGGTCTCCGCGGCCGCCTCGTCGCCGGGTGTCCCGGCGCCGTCCTCGTCCTCCGACGCGCCCTGTTCCGGGGCCGTGACCGGCTCGAACGTGTTGAGGAGCCGTGCCAGGCCGTCGGCGACGCTCTCCTCGGCCATCGCGAAACGGTCCAGGCCGAGCAGGATCCGGACCGGCTGCTCCGCCTCCTCGTCGTCCGCCGCGGGCCGCGCCCGGCCCGGCTCCTCGACGGCGTCCTGGAAGACCAGCACCGCGCCCTCCGCGATGGCGGTCTGCAGGGCCTCGTCGGGGTCGGGCACCGAGCGCTGGGCGAGCGCCGCCCGCAGCGCGGCGGCCTCCAGGGCGGAGTGCCCCGCGAGGGCGGCCTGCTCCAGCAGCCAGCCGACCAGGGCCTGTGCGCGCCGCTCGTCGCCGGGCCCGGCCGCGGCACCGAGCAGCGCCCGCGCGAATCCGTCGGCCTGCTCGGGGCGCACCCCGGGCACACCGAGCAGCTGCCAGGGGTCCTCGCTCAGCGCCTCGGCGGCCCGCTCCCCCAGCACCTCGGCGGCCTTCTCCGCCAGCGCCTCCGGGGCGCCGCCCGCGGCGAGGACCTGCCGTACGCCGTCGAGGCCCGGGGAGGTGGGACGGGGCGCGGACGCCGGGGCGGCGGGCGCCGCCGCTCCGCCGGGGACGGGAGCGCCGGGGTCCCCGGGGGCGGTACGGGCCAAAGCCGCGGCCTCCTGCGCGGCGCGCGGGCGCGTCACCTCCTGGGCCCGGGCCGCCGGTGCGGCCTGGGGGGCGGGGCCGCCGGTGGCCGTGGTGCCCTGGGGCGGTCCGGCGGCGGGGGCGGCCGGCCGGGCGGGACGCGGGGCGGTGAAGAACGAGGCGGCCGAACGCTCGCCGCTCTCCACGGCCCGCACCGCCGCCGCCAGCGCCGCCGCGGTCGTCTTGCCCGGCGAGGCCGCCTTGCCCGGCGGGGCCGCCGGGGCCTGCTGCGCCTCCTCGCCCGGGGCCGCCGCGCCGTCGGGCTCCGGGGCATCCGCGGTCCCGGCCGCGCCCTCCTGCTCGGGCGGGGTTTCGCCGGCGAGGCGGTCGGTACTCACAGCGTGCTCCAGTCGTGATCGGGGTAGTGGTGCACCGGAGCCGACACATCGTCCAGCGCCCGGCGGATCTCGTCAGGAAGACTAAGGGTCTCCACTGACAATGCCGCTCTGAGCTGCAGCGCCGTGCGGGCGCCGAGGACCGGCGCGGTCACGCCGGGCCGGTCGCGGACCCAGGAGAGCGCGACCTGGAGGGGGGTGACGGCCAGTCCGTCGGCGGCGGTGGCCACCGCGTCGACGACCCGGCTCGCCGTCTCGTCCAGATAGGGGGCGACGAACGGCGCCAGATGCTCCGAGGCCCCGCGTGAGTCGGCCGGGGTGGCATGGCGGTACTTGGCGGTCAGCACGCCGCGTCCGAGCGGCGAGGACGGCAGTACGCCGATGCCCAGGTCCAGCGCCGCCGGCAGCACCTCGCGCTCGATGCCGCGCTGCAGGAGGGAGTACTCCATCTGTGTGCTCGCCAGGCGGTTGCGTATGCCGGGTGCGGCGAGCTGCCAGGTGGCGGCCTTGGCGAGCTGCCAGCCCGAGAAGTTCGACAGCCCCACATAGCGCGCCCGGCCGCTGCTGACGGCGAGGTCGAGGGCCTGGAGGGTCTCCTCCAGCGGAGTGCGCGGATCGAAGGCGTGCAGTTGCCACAGGTCGACGTAGTCGGTGCCCAGCCGCTCCAGAGAGGCGTCGAGGGCGGCGAGGAGATGGCGCCGAGACCCGTCGACCCGGCGGTCCGGCTCCAGCACGCTGCCGGCCTTGGTGGCGATGACCAGGTCGCCGCGCGGGACGAGACCCTCCGTCAGCCGGCCCAGGAGGTGTTCGGCGCCGCCGTCGGCGTAGATGTCGGCGGTGTCCACGAGGGTGCCGCCGGCCTCCCAGAACGCCTTGAGCTGCTCGGCGGCTTCCTGCTCGTCGGTGTCGCGGGCCCAGTTCAGCGTGCCGAGCCCCAGCCGGGACACACGAAGACCCGTTCGGCCGAGGTGCCTTTGCTCCATGGGCCTGAGGTTACTGGCCCCGGCTCGGGATCAGGGGACCTGTGGACAACCTGCCGGTGACGCCCGGCCGGGGTGCGCGCTACAGTCCCCGGAACAGCGACGTTACTGATCGGTAAGGGGAGCGGCATGAGGCTTGGCATCAACCTCGGCTACTGGGGCGCCGGGATGGACTCCGACAATCTCGCGGTGGCACAGGAGGCCGACCGCCTCGGCTACTCCGTCTGCTGGGCCGCCGAGGCGTACGGCTCGGACGCCGCCACGGTGCTCTCCTGGGTCGCCGCCCAGACCGAGCGGATCGACATCGGCTCGGCGATCTTCCAGATCCCGGCGCGCACGCCCGCGATGACCGCGATGACGGCGGCCACCCTGGACTCCCTCTCCGGCGGCCGGTTCCGGCTGGGCCTCGGCGTCTCGGGGCCGCAGGTCTCCGAGGGCTGGTACGGCGTCAAGTTCGACAAGCCGCTGGCGCGCACCCGCGAGTACGTCGACATCGTCCGCAAGGCCATGACGCGCGAGCGGCTCTCCTACGAGGGCGAGCACTGGACGCTCCCGCTGCCCGGCGGCCCCGGCAAGCCGCTCAAGCTCACCGTCCACCCGCAGCGCGAGCACATCCCGCTCTACGTCGCCGCGATCGGCCCGAAGAACCTCCAGCAGACCGGCGAGATCGCCGACGGCGCACTGCTGATCTTCCCGTCCGCCGAGCACCTGGAGGAGACCGCGGTCGCCCACCTCCGGGCGGGCCGCGAGAAGGCCGGCAAGACGATGGACGGCTTCGACGTGTGCCCGACCCTGCCGCTGGCCGTGGGCGCGGACAAGGACGTCAGCGCGCTGGCCGACATGTTCCGCCCGTACACCGCCCTGTACGTCGGCGGCATGGGCAGCCGTCAGCAGAACTTCTACAACAAGCTCGCCCAGCGCATGGGTTACGAGAAGGAAGCCGCCGAGATCCAGGACAAGTACCTGTCCGGCGACAAGGACGGCGCCGCCGCCGCGATCCCTGAGCGGCTGATCGACCAGACCACGCTGCTCGGCTCCGTCGAGCGGATCGCCGAGCGGATGCAGGCCTACGCGGCGGCCGGGGTGACGACGCTGACGCTGGCCCCGGCGGGCTTCAGCCGGGAGGACCGGCTGGCCTCGCTGCGGGCCGGGATCGAGGCCCTGGAGCGCGCCGGGCTGGCGTAGCCGCCCGCCCGGGAACCCGCCGCACAGCGGGCCCGGCGCCGAAAGCGCCGGGCCCGGGAGCGCCGCGGCCGTGGTGGGGGCTCGGGGGGTCTTCCCCGCCACGGCCGGCATGCTGCCCAACGCGGCGACGGGCGCCCTGGTTACGCCCCGCCACCGCGCCGCTGTCCCCCGAACGGCCCAATGGGCGACCGTTCCTGTTGCCACGCCCGGTACGCCCGACTTGACTGGTCCCTTACGGGTGTGTCCGTTCGGAGGTGGCGCTGATGCTCTCGGCCCGAAGCCTGTTCCAGGAGATCGTGGACAACGACGACGCCTACCGCCTGTTCTGTTCCATCGCGGCGAGCGGCGAGGCCCAGGGCGGCTGGGAGAACGGCCGGATCGCCACGCTGCTGCCCGCGTCGATGCGGCACCTGGCACCCAAGGTCACCCGGCACGGCGCCGACGAGGACAAGCACGGCCGGATATTCCTCGCCCTGCTGCGCAAGCGGGGGATGACCCCCGGCGAGGTCCCCGAGGAGACCGACTACACCATGCTCCTGGAGCGCCAGGGCATCGGTCTGGCGCACGACAAGCTGCGCCGCGACGAGCCGCTCACCGAACTCGACGTGATCACCTACCTCGCGCACAGCCGCGTCACCGAGCAGCGCGCCGCCGGCCAGATGGAGCTGCTCAGCAAGCACTTCGGGGACCATCCCGACCTGGGCAGGGCGGTCCGGATGATCTCCCACGACGAGGACAACCACCTGGCCTACTGCCACGAGGAGCTGCTGCGGCTGGCACACGCCGGGCACGGCCGGGCCATCCAGCGGGCCCTGCACGAATGCGCCCGGGCCGAGGCCGCCGTCTACCGGGACGTCAGCCTGGCCGTGATGGCCCACATGGGCCGCATCCTGCACTGGCCGGCGGCGAAGTCCGCGGCGCTCGCCGCCGGCATCCGGGCGGTGTACGGCTTCGAGCGGCTGGTCGGCTGGCGGCGGATGGTCACCCTCCGGATGCCCGAGCGGCGCGACGCGCTGGGCGGCCCGGCCGGCTCCGCCCCGGAGTTCGCATAGCCATCGTGCGGCCGGCAGAGCCCCGGCGGGCCGTACGCCCACGGGCCCGCCGCCTCACAGCCAGCCGCGGCGCTTGAACAGCCGGTAGAGGGACACCTCGATGACGGCCATCAGCACGATGATCGCCGGATAGCCGAAGTGCCATCTGAGCTCGGGCATGTCGTCGAAGTTCATGCCGTAGATCCCCGCGATCAGGGTGGGCACGGCCGCCAGCGCCGCCCAGGACGAGATCTTGCGCATGTCGTCGTTCTGCCGTACGCCCATCTGCGCCAGATGGGCGGCGAGAATGTCCGAGAGCAGCCGGTCCAGGCCCTCCACCGACTCGTTGGCGCGGGTGAGATGGTCGTCGACATCGCGGAAGAACGGCCGGGCGTGGTCGTGCACGAACGGCACCCCGGGGTTCTGCAGCCGGGTCATCGGCTCCGCCAACGGCCCGGTCGCCCGGCGGAATTCCAGCACCTCACGCTTGAAGGCGTAGATCTGGGCGGCGGTGTTGCGGGTGTCCCGGCCGCGGACCGGAGCGAACACCTCCGCCTCCAACTCCTCCATGTCCACCTGCAGTTCGGCGGCCACCTCGATGTAGTGGTCGACCACGGCGTCGCTGACCGCGTACAGCACCGCCCCCGGGCCGTGCCGCAGGATCTCCGGGTGGTCCTCCAGACGGCGCCGCACCGCCGCCAGCGGGCTGGCCTCGCCGTGCCGGACGGTGACGACGAACGAGTCGCCCACGAAGACCATCAGCTCCGAGGCGGTCACCGCGTCCGCCTGCACGTCATAGGTGATCGGCTTGAGCACCACGAACAGCGAGTCGTCGTAGACCTCCAGCTTCGGCCGCTGATGTGCGTGCAGCGCGTCCTCGACCGCCAGCGGGTGCAGCGCGAACTCGGAGCTGACGAGCGCGAACTCCTCCTCCGTGGGCTCGTACATCCCCAGCCACAGGAAGGAGCGCCCCTCCGCCCGCGCCGCCGCCAGGGCACCGGAGAAGTCGGCCGCGCAGTCGGTGCGGCGGCCCTCCCGGTAGATGGCGCAGTCCACGATCACACCTGGCATTCTCGCGCGGACCGCGGTCGCCTGCCAGAAAGGCGGACCCGGAACGTAGGCTGGCGGTCATGCCCACGCTGATCCTGGTGCGGCACGGCCGCTCCACCGCCAACACCGCCAAAGTGCTCGCCGGACGGACGCCCGGCGTCGCCCTCGACGAGCACGGCGCCGCCCAGTCAGCCGCCCTGCCCGCGCGCCTGGCGCAGGTCCCGCTGACCGCCGTCGTCTCCAGCCCGCTGCAGCGCTGCCGGGAGACCGTGGCGCCGCTGCTGGACGCCCGGCCCTGGCTCACCCTGCACATCGAGGACCGGATCAGCGAGTGCGACTACGGCGACTGGTCGGGCCGCAAACTCGCCGAGCTCAACGACGACCCGCTGATGGAGGTCGTCCAGCAGCACCCCTCCGCGGCCGCCTTCCCCGGCGGCGAGTCGATGCGGGCCATGCAGGCCCGCGCGGTGGACGCGGTACGCGACTGGAACGCCCGCATCGAACAGGCCCACGGCCCCGAGGCGGCCTACGCCATGTGCTCGCACGGCGACATCATCAAGGCGCTGGTTGCCGACGCGCTGGGCATGCACCTCGACCTCTTCCAGCGGGTCTCCGTCGAGCCCTGCTCGGTCACCGTGATCCGCTACACGCGGCTGCGCCCCTACCTCGTACGCCTCGGGGACACCGGCGACTTCGGCTCGCTCGCGCCCCGGGCGGACGGCAGCAGCCCGGCGGCCGACCGGGACGCGGCCGTCGGCGGTGGTGCGGGCGCAGCGTGATCAGTCGGCGCAGTAGGGTGGTGCGACGGCGCTGCCCGCCACGCCTCTGCGGTCCGCAGGACGTGCAGCGACCGCAGTGACCCCGCAGTCGAGCAATCGGAGCAGGACGTTGTCCCGTCAGGTGTTCTTCTACGACTCGCCGGACCGCTTCGTGGCCGGCACGGTCGGGCTGCCTGGCCGCCGTAGCTTCTACCTCCAGGCCACCGCGGCCGGCCGCACCACCAGCGTCGCCCTGGAGAAGACACAGGTCGCAGCGCTCGCCGAGCGGATCGACGAGCTGCTGGACGAGGTCGTACGGCGCAGCGGCGGCAACGCCCCGGTGCCCGCCGTCTCGCCCGCCGAGCTGGCCGACACCGCCCCGCTGGAGACGCCCGTCGAGGAGGAGTTCCGGGTCGGGACGATGGCGCTGGCCTGGGACGGCGAGGACGAGCGGATGATCGTCGAGGCGCAGGCCCTGGTCGAGCTGGACGCCGACAGCGAGGAGGACCTCGCCGACGCCGAGGAGCGGCTGCTCCAGGACGACGAGAACGGCCCGCCGATGCTGCGGGTGCGCCTCACCGGAACCATGGCCAGGGCGTTCGCCAAGCGGGCGCTGGAAGTCGTCAACGCCGGCCGCCCGCCGTGCCCGCTGTGCAGCCTGCCGCTCGACCCGGAGGGACACGTATGTCCGCGCCAGAACGGATACCGACGGGACGCCTGAGCGCGGTGGAGCCGGCCGGCCCGCTGCCCGGTCCCGCGGATCCGCAGGATGCGCCGCCCGCCGCGCCGGGCCTGCCGGCCGCCGTGCTCCTCGAAGGGGAGCTGACCGTACGCGGCCGCATCCAGGAGGCGTCCAACGCCGTGCTCTACTGCACGGTCGACCACGACGGCCGCAGCGCCGCCTGTGTCTACAAGCCGGTCGCCGGCGAGCGCCCGCTGTGGGACTTCCCCGACGGCACCCTCGCCCAGCGCGAGGTCGCCGCCTACGAGGTCTCCCGCGCCTGCGGCTGGGACCTGATCCCGCCGACGGTGCTGCGCGACGGCCCGTACGGCACCGGCATGGTCCAGGAGTGGATCGACCCGCCGCAGAGCAGCGACGAGGTGCCCGAGCTGCTGGCGCTGGTGGAGGACGAGGAGCCGGGCCCCGGCTGGAAAGCCGTCGGCTTCGCACAGCTCGGCGAGGGCCGCACCGCGCTGCTGGTGCACGCCGACGATCCGCGGCTGCGGCGGCTCGCGGTGCTCGACGCGGTGATCAACAACGGTGACCGCAAGGGCGGCCATCTGCTGCCCGGCACGGACGGCCGGTTCTTCGCGATCGATCACGGTGTGACCTTCAACGCCGAGGACAAGCTGCGCACGCTCCTGTGGGGCTGGGCGGGGGAGCCGCTGCCCGATGAGGCCGTGGAGGTGCTGCGCGGCCTGCGCAAGGCGCTTGAGGACGGGGCGCCGCTCGCCGCCCGACTGGCCGAACTGATCACGGAAGCCGAGATCGAGGCGCTGCGGGAGCGGGTGGCCGGGCTGCTGAGCAGCGGCCGGCACCCCGAGCCGAGCGGCGGGTGGCCCGCCATCCCCTGGCCGCCGGTCTGAACCGTCGCGGCCCGCACCGGGATCGTCACGACGCCCCTTGCACGTCGCGCAGTCAAATGCAAGAGCGCCTTTCCGGCCAACACCCCTGGTCCGGTTCGTATGCGGAACATCCGTCCGGTTACGCTCAAGGCATGCATGCATGGCCCGCTTCTGAGGTCCCCGCCCTGCCTGGTCAGGGCCGCGACCTGAGGATCCACGACACCTCGACTGGCGGACGGGTGACCCTCGCCCCCGGTCCCGTCGCCCGTATCTATGTCTGCGGCATCACGCCGTACGACGCCACCCACATGGGGCACGCGGCGACCTACAACGCGTTCGACCTCGTTCAGCGCGTGTGGCTCGACACGAAGCGCCAGGTGCACTACGTGCAGAACGTCACCGACGTCGACGATCCCCTGCTGGAGCGGGCGAACAAGACCGGTGTCGACTGGACGGCGCTCGCCGAGCGCGAGACCGCGCTGTTCCGCGAGGACATGACGGCCCTGCGGATGCTGCCGCCGCGCCACTACATAGGCGCCGTCGAGGCGATACCGGGCATCGTCCCGCTGGTGGAGCGGCTGCGCGACGCCGGCGCCGCCTACGAGCTGGACGGCGACATCTACTTCTCCGTCGCCTCCGACCCGCACTTCGGCGAGGTCTCCGGCCTGGACGCCGAGGCGATGCGGCTGCTGTCCGCCGAGCGCGGCGGCGACCCGGAGCGGGAGGGCAAGAAGAACCCGCTCGACCCGATGCTGTGGATGGCCGCCCGCGACGGCGAGCCGAGCTGGGACGGCGGCTCGCTGGGCCGCGGCCGGCCCGGCTGGCACATCGAGTGCGTCGCCATCGCCCTGGACCACCTCGGCATGGGCTTCGACGTCCAGGGCGGCGGCTCCGACCTCGCCTTCCCGCACCACGAGATGGGCGCCTCGCACGCCCAGGCGCTGACCGGTGCGCACCCGTTCGCCCAGGCGTATGTGCACGCCGGGATGGTCGCCCTGAATGGCGAGAAGATGTCGAAGTCCAAGGGCAACCTGGTCTTCGTCTCCACGGTGCGGCGCAACGGCACCGACCCGGCCGCCATCCGGCTGGCGCTGCTCGCGCACCACTACCGCGCCGACTGGGAGTGGACCGACGCCGTGCTGGACGAGGCGGTGGACCGGCTGGCGCGCTGGCGCGCGGCGGTCTCCCGTCCCGACGGGCCGTCCGCCGACGCCCTCCTGGAGGAGATCCGTACGGCGCTCTCCGACGACCTGGACTCGCCGGCCGCCCTCGCGGCCGTGGACCGCTGGGCCGCCGCCCAGCAGGCCGGCGGCGGCAGCGACGAGGGCGCGCCGGGCCTGGTCTCGCGCGCGGTCGACGCGCTCCTCGGGGTGGCGCTGTGACCGCCACTGGCTGACTCCCGTCCTCAGGGGCGCTTTCGCCGGCCGGCGAAAGCGCCCCTTTCCCGTGGACCGGGAAGAGCGGGCCGCGCTCAGCTCTCGCCGTCGTCCGGGCCGTCCTCCGGCTTCCCGGAATCGGCGGAGTCCGCGCCGGCGGACGGGCCCGGAGTCTCCGTGGAGCCCTTGTCCTTGGCCGTGTCCTTCGGCTCCCGCGGCTCCTTGGACACCGGCCGCGGCGGCCGGGTGCGCCCGCTGGTGGTGTCGCGGAGGTAGGAGCTGTCGCGGCTGTCGGCGAGTCCGCCCTCGGTCGCCACGCCCGGGCCGGTCTGCGGGTCGCGGCGGCGCAGATAGCGCTCGAACTCGCGGGCGATGGCCTCGCCGGAGGCCTCCGGCAGATCGGCCGTGTCCCGCGCCTCCTCCAGGGACTGGACGTACTCGGCGACCTCGCTGTCCTCGGCCGCCAACTGGTCCACGCCCAGCTGCCAGGCCCGCGCGTCCTCGCTCAGCTCGCCGAGCGGGATGCTGATGTCGAGCAGGTCCTCCAGGCGGTTGAGCAGGGCCAGGCTGGCCTTCGGGTTGGGCGGCTGGGACACGTAGTGCGGCACCGCGGCCCACAGACTCACCGCGGGGACGCCCGCGTGGGTGCAGGCCTCCTGGAGGATGCCGACGATGCCCGTCGGGCCTTCGTAGCGGGACTCCTCCAGATCCAGCCGGCGGGCGAGGTCCGCGTCGGAGGTGACCCCGCTGACCGGCACCGGGCGGGTGTGCGGGGTGTCGCCGAGCAGCGAGCCCAGCACCACCAGCATCTCCACGCCCAACTCATGGGCGAAGCCGAGGATTTCGTTGCAGAACGAGCGCCAGCGCATGCTGGGCTCGATCCCGCGGACCAGGACGAGATCGCGCACCCGCCCCTTGCCGTTCGCGTCGCCGACGCGGACGACGGAGAGCCGGGTCGTCGGCCATGTGATCTTGCGTACGCCGCCGTCCAGGAAGACGGTGGGGCGGTTCACCTGGAAGTCGTAGTAGTCCTCGGCGTCCAGCGCGGCGAAGACCTCGCCCTTCCACTCCCGGTCCAGATGTGCGACCGCGGCGGAGGCGGCGTCGCCGGCGTCGTTCCAGCCTTCGAACGCGGCCACCATGACCGGGTCGATCAGCTCGGGCACCCCCTCGAGCTCGATCACCCAGCGCCTCCTTCCGACCGGTTCGGCCGTCTGGGGACGGCCGCCGGCAGCAGTTCCATTGCGTGCGTCACCAAGACTACGGCTTGTGTGGCGTCGCTCCGCAGCCCCTCTGCAAGAACCAGTGCCGATTCATCCGACCTGTGCCCAGAGGTACTCGCTCAACTTCCGTACGGGGTCTGGACGCGGTCTCACGCGCGGGTCTATACATCGGATGACCTGGGAAAGGTCCGATGTTCTTCCGCAACATCTCAGGGGGCATGCGCATGGCCGTGACCGACACCGTCACCGAGCTGGAGGTCCATGACGTCCGCTTCCCACCTCGGAGCAGCTCGACGGCTCGGACGCCATGAACCCCGACCCCGACTACTCCGCCGCCTATGTGGTGCTGCGCACCGCCGGCGGACCACCGGGGCACGGCCTCTGCTTCACCATCGGGCGCGGCAACGAGGTCATGGCCGCCGCGATCCGTTCGCTGGCCCCGTACGTCGTCGGCCGCCCCGCGCCCACCACCGCCGCACGGCGGCGGATGTCGCGGCGACCGTCGCCCACCTGGCGGGCGACGGCGGGCGCTACATCACGGGTGCGTCGATCGCGGTGGACGGGGGCTTCGCGATCTGACGCGCCCGCACGGGCGGACCGGGCGGGCGTACCGCACGGCAGACCGGGCGGGCGTAGGCGGGCCTACCGGCGGGCAGCGGCGCCGGGCGGGCGCGTTCACCCTCACAGGCGGCGCCCGGCGGGCGGGCGCACGTCACAGCGGCCGACGCCCGGCGGGGCCCGCCCACGTCACAGCGACGCCCGCAGCCACTGCTCCACGCTGGCGATATGCACCGTCGCCCAGGCCCGCGCCGCCTCCGCGTCGTGGTCGCGCAGCGCGCCGAGGATCGCGCGGTGCTCGGTGAGGGTGCGGGCCACCGCGTCCTTCTGGGTCAGCCCGCGCCAGATCCTGGCCCGGGTGGTCGGCCCGGATAGCCCGTCCAGCAGTGAGCAGAGCACGGAGTTGCCGGACGCCGCGACGATCCCGCGGTGGAATTCCAGATCGCAGGCGACCAGGTCCTCCACCGAGGGGTCCGGTCCCAGTGCGTCCAACTGGGCCTCCAGGGCGTCCAGTTCCTCCCGTCGTATCCGGCCGGCCGCCATCGCCGTGGCGGCCGGCTCCAGGATCCGGCGGACGGCGAGGAACTCCAGTACCGTGTCATCGCGGTGGAAGTCCACCACGAAACTCATGGCCTCCAGCAGGAGTTGCGGATCGAGGCTGGTGACGTAGGTGCCGTCGCCCTGGCGTACGTCCAGGATGCGGATGAGGGAGAGCGCGCGCACCGCCTCGCGCAGCGAATTGCGGGACAGGCCGAGCTCGGCCGCCAGCTCGCTCTCCTTGGGCAGCCGGTCGCCGGGGCGCAGCGCGCCGGAGACGATCATGCCCTTGATCTTCTCGATGGCCTCGTCGGTGACCGCCATGCCGACCTCCCCGCTCTGCGACGGACATCCCGCCACGGACACACCGCCACGGACACACCGCCACGGACCCCGCAGACATCCGATGTCTGGGCCATTATGGCCTGCCGGCCGTGAGATCGCGCCCTCCCCAGCCGCTC
The DNA here is from genome assembly GCF_053595675.1 of Streptomyces sp. NPDC002446. Taxonomy (NCBI): domain Bacteria; kingdom Bacillati; phylum Actinomycetota; class Actinomycetes; order Kitasatosporales; family Streptomycetaceae; genus Streptomyces; species Streptomyces sp. NPDC002446. The sequence goes on from NZ_JBSFYC010000071.1 coordinate 33,990, forward strand.
TTGTACGCCGCCCAGTCCTCCTCCGTGGCCGTGAAATCGACATACAGCGCCGTACCGAACCGCCGGCGGCCCGGATCCTCGCGGGTCAGCCCCAGCCGTATGCCCCGCACCGCGGCCCGTACCGTCTCCGCCGAGGCGTGATGGCCCACTCCGTCGGTGTGGAAGAACGGCAGCCCCATCAGCAGATCCGTCTCCGGCCCGGTCGCCTCCAGCGCCAGCCGGGTCTGCTGCGCCACATAGCCGCCGTACAGGCTCTCGGCCGGCAGGGCGGTGTCGTACGACATCAGCGCGATCTGGTCGACACGGCGCGCCACCTGCCCGAAGAACCGCTGGGATATCCACTTGGGGTGGCCGGTCACCGCCCCGGTGACCGTGTGCAGCTCCGGCAGCGGATCGATCTGATGGACCGCCACGGACAGCACCCCGCCCCGGCCGCGCACCGCGGGCCCGAGCCGGTCCAGCAGCCGCAGGTAGTCGGGGTTGTCGGAGTGCAGCGGCTCGATGTCCAGATGGACCCCGGCGAAGCCGTCCGCCAGTACCTGACGGGCGCTCGCCACGATCGCCCGGCGGGCCGGGGCATCCGCCAGCCGTAGCCCGCCCCGCTTGCCCTTCTCGTACACCAGCCGGTCGCCCAGCCAGGCGTGCACCCGTACCGACGGCAGCTCCCGGCGCACCGCGGCGATCAGCCACCGCGCCCGCGGATAGGCCTTCCGCGCCGGCGGCAGGGTGCCGTCATGCTCCAACGGCCCGGCGTGCACGTACAGATCACGGATTCCGGTGCCCTCGATACGCCGCCGCAGCGCCGCCACGTCGGCCGCGTCCCGCCGTCCGTCCACCCAGGCGTGCCCGAGCCAGAAGGCGTCCCGCCCGCGCGTCGTGGTCTCCGGCGCGGCCGCCCCCGCGTACTGGGCGCGCAGCGCCGTCCCCGCCAGCGTCACCGGCAGCACGACCAGCACCGCGACCACCCAGGCCGCCCACTTCCCCGCGCGCCGCAGCCGTAGCCGAGCCATCGCCGTCCCCCCCCGTCGTCCCCCGTCGATGTTCCTGGTGCACATCATCGCAGCCGCCACTGACAGTCACCGCCGGGCAGTCACCGCCGGGCCGGGTCTCCCCACCCGGCCCGGCGTGCGCACCGCGCGCGCGGACGACGGTGGGGCGGCCCGCACGGACCGCCCCACCTTCCTGCACACTCACGGGGCTGACGGGCAGTCAGCTTCCGTGCGGCCGTGCGGCCGTGCCGTCCTCAGCCAGCCAGCATGTCCTTGACCCTGGCCCGGACGTCCTCCGTGTCCAGTCCGCGGATCATCAGCGTCGTACGGCGGCGCAGCACGTCGTCGACCGTCTCGGCCCACTCGTTGTCCCGGGCGTAGGCGACCTGCGCCCAGATCTCCGGCGCGTCCGGGTGGATGCGCTCGGCCAGCGCCGGGTTCTCGTTCGCCAGCCGGGCGATGTCGAAGGACAGCGAGCCGTAGTGGGTGGCGAGGTGCCGCGCGGTCTCCGGGGCCATCCGCGGGCCGGGCGTGCCACCGTCGACGAGCAGCCGGTGCGCGACCGCGTTCGGGTTGGCGATACCGGGCAGCGGAAGCTTCTTCGGCAGGTGCGCGATCGGCTCCATGTCGTCGGCCAGGGGGTGGCCGGGCAGCGCGGCGAGCTTGTTCATGACCGTACGGCCGATGTGCCGGAAGGTCGTCCACTTGCCGCCGGCGACCGACAGCATGCCGCCGCTGCCCTCGGTGACGACCGTCTCGCGCTTGGCCTTGGAGGTGTCGCCGGGGCCGCCGGGCAGCACCCGCAGGCCCGCGAACGCGTAGGTGATCAGGTCACGGGAGAGCTGCTGGTCGCGGATGGAGAAGGCGGCCTCGTCCAGGATCTGGGCGGTGTCCTTCTCGTTGACCGCGACGTCCGCCGGGTCGCCCTCGTACTCCTCGTCCGTGGTGCCCAGCAGCAGCATGTCCTCCCAGGGGAGGGCGAAGGTGATGCGGTACTTGTCGATCGGGGTGGCCAGCGCCGCCTTCCAGGGGGCGGTGCGCTTGAGGACCAGGTGCGCGCCCTTCGACAGGCGGATGGAGGGGGCCGCGTTGGGGTCCTCCATCTTGCGCAGGTGGTCCACCCACGGGCCGGTGGCGTTGAGCACCAGGCGGGCGTTGACGCCGAACTCCTGGCCGTCCAGGCGGTCCTTGAGCTCCGCGCCGGTGACCCGGCCCTGGGTGAAGCGCAGACCGGTGACCTCGGCGTGGTTGAGGACCGTGGCGCCGGCCTCGACCGCCGCGCGGACGGTCATCAGGGCCATCCGGGAGTCGTTCATCTGGTCGTCGCCGTACACGGCCACGGCCTTGAGGTTGTCCGTACGCAGCTCCGGAACGTCGCGCTGCGCCTTGGCCGGGGTTATGACGTGCCCGACGCCGTCACCGAACGCGGACAGCGCGGAGTAGGCGAAGACGCCCGCGCCGAGCTTGGCCGCGCCGTGCGGGCCGCCCTTGTAGACGGGCAGGTAGAAGGTCAGGGGGTTGGCGAGGTGCGGTGCGACCTGACGGGACACCGCACGCCGCTCGAAGTGGTTCTCCGCCACCAGCTTGACCGCGCCGGTCTGCAGGTAGCGCAGCCCGCCGTGCAGCAGCTTGGAGGAGGCGGAGGAGGTGGCGCCGGCGAAGTCGCCGGCGTCCACCAGGGCCACCCGCAGTCCGGCCTGCGCGGCGTGCCAGGCAGTGGAGATGCCCAGGATGCCGCCACCGATCACCAGGAGGTCGTATGTCGCCTTGGAAAGCTGCTCCCGAGTCTCGGCGCGGCTCGCGTTCGAACCGTTGGCCGGGTGCGTCCCGAGTGCCGGGACGCTCTGCAGGGTGCTCATGATGTGCTCCTCGTCAGCTCTCGTCGTCGTCGAGCCAGCCCATGGTCCGCTCGACCGCCTTGAGCCAGCTCTTGTATTCGCGGTCACGGGTGGCCGCGTCCATCCGGGGGGTCCACTCGGCGGCCCGGCGCCAGTTGGCGCGCAGTTCGTCGGTGCTGGACCAGAAGCCGACGGCCAGTCCGGCCGCGTAGGCAGCGCCGAGGCAGGTGGTCTCGGCGACCATGGGGCGCACCACGGGGGCGTCCAGGAAGTCCGAGATGGTCTGCATCAGCAGGTTGTTGGAGGTCATCCCGCCGTCGACCTTGAGCGCGGTCAGGTCGACGCCGGAGTCCTTGGTCATGGCGTCGGTGATCTCGCGGGTCTGCCAGGCGGTGGCCTCGAGCACGGCACGCGCGATGTGTGCCTTGGTGACGTAGCGGGTCAGGCCCGCGATGACACCGCGCGCGTCCGAGCGCCAGTAGGGGGCGAACAGGCCGGAGAAGGCCGGTACGAAGTACGCGCCGCCGTTGTCCTCGACCGTGCTGGCCAGGGTCTCGATCTCGGCCGCGCTGTTGATGAGCCCCATCTGGTCGCGCATCCACTGGACGAGCGAGCCGGTGACGGCGATGGAGCCTTCCAGGGCGTAGACCGGCTGCTGGTCGCCGATGCGGTAGCCGACGGTGGTCAGCAGCCCGTTGTAGGAGTTGACCGGCTCATGGCCGGTGTTCATCAGCATGAAGGTGCCGGTGCCGTACGTGGACTTGGCCTCGCCCTGCTCGAAGCAGGTCTGGCCGAAGAGCGCGGCCTGCTGGTCGCCGAGCGCGGAGGCGACCGGGACGCCGGCGAGCACACCGCCCGCGGAGTGGCCGTAGACCTCGGCGGAGGACCTGATCTCCGGCAGCACGGCGGCCGGGATCTCCATCGACTGCAGGATCTTCTCGTCCCACGCCAGGGTGTGCAGGTTCATCAGCATGGTGCGCGAGGCGTTGGTGACGTCGGTGACGTGGTGTCCGCCGTTGACGCCGCCGGTCAGGTTCCAGATGACCCAGGAGTCCATGGTGCCGAAGAGGATCTCGCCGCGCTCGGCGCGCTCGCGCAGGCCCTCGACGTTGTCGAGCAGCCAGCGGATCTTCGGGCCCGCGAAGTACGAGGCCAGCGGCAGACCGGTCTCCCGGCGGAAGCGGTCCTGGCCGACGTTGCGGCCGAGCTCCTTGCAGAGCGCGTCGGTGCGGGTGTCCTGCCAGACGATGGCGTTGTGGACCGGCTCACCGGTGTTCTTGTCCCACAGGACGGTGGTCTCGCGCTGGTTGGTGATGCCGATGGCCTTGACGTCGGCGGCGGTGATCCCCGCCTTCTCGACGGCGCTGTCGACGACCTGCTGGACGTTGGCCCAGATCTCCGAGGCGTCGTGCTCGACCCAGCCCGGCTTCGGGAAGATCTGCTCGTGCTCCTTCTGGTCGACCGAGACGATCCGGCCGTCCTTGTCGAAGACGATGCAGCGGCTGGACGTGGTGCCCTGGTCGATGGCCGCGATGAACGGCCCGTGGCCGTGGGAGGCGGTGGTGTGGGTGTCGCTCATGGTGTGCTCCAAGAAGTCTGTGCGGGCGGCGGGGCGGTCAGGCGGCTCAGGCGAACGCCAGCTGGTAGATGCCCCCGGCGATGGCTCCGCCGATCAGCGGGCCGACGACCGGGATCCAGGCGTAGCCCCAGTCTGAACCGCCCTTGTTCGGCAGCGGCAGCAGCGCGTGCACGATGCGCGGACCGAGGTCGCGGACCGGGTTGATGGCGTACCCGGTCGGGCCGCCCAGCGACAGGCCGATGCCGACGACGACCAGTGCGACCAGCAGCGTGCCGATCACGCCGACGCCCTTGCCGTCGTCGCTCAGACCGAGCGTGAGGATCGAGAGCACGAGAACGACGGTGGCGATGATCTCGGTGGCGAGGTTCTGTACGACGTTCCGGATCTCCGGGCCGGTGGAGAAGATGCCGAGCACCGGGCCCGCCTTGGGAGCGGCCTTCGGGTCGACCAGGCCCTCCTCGCTGGTGTGGTTGGCCAGCACCTCGGGGTCGGTCAGATGCGCCCGGAACTGTCCGTAGTAGACGATCCACATCAGCACCGCGCCGATCATGGCGCCGAGCATCTCACCGGCCAGGTAGACCGGTACCTGGCTCCACTCGATGCCGCCCTTGATGGCGAGGCCGAGGGTGACGGCGGGGTTGAGGTGAGCGCCGGACTTCACGGCGATGTAGGCACCCGTGAGGACGGCGAAGCCCCACCCGAAGGCGATGGCGACCCATCCGGCGTTGAACGCCTTGGAGCGCTTGAACGTGACGGCGGCGCAGACGCCGCCTCCCATCAAAAGCAGAACAGCGGTACCGATGGTCTCGCTGATGAAGATGTCGGAGCTGGACACCCGCGACTCCTTTGTCCTTCGTCCAGGGGAAGGCGAACCCCGGGTCCCTCCGGTGGTCCGCGCCCTCCTAGAGGGCGGTGGTCGGCCCGCGGCAATGCTCACCATAGCGAATATTGTCGTTAGGTGTTCGACAATGCCGACCGACGAACGGCAGTTTTGTTCACCGTAAGAACCCCGTCAAGGGTTCCTTGGCCAAAAACTTAGGTGAACTTAACGGCCGAAACCGGTCAGAATCGCCCCGCGCCAAGATCACGGGAGACCGCCCGTGCGCAATCCCTCACAGCAGCGATGATTTCCGGCCGCAGCTCGCCCTCCCGGCAGAGCCGCTCCACGGCGCCCGTGACGCCCACCGCGCCCACCGGCATCCGACGCCGGTCGTGGATCGGCGCGGCCACCGACGCCACCCCCTCCCAGGTCTCCTCCACGTCCGCGGACCAGCCGCGCGCCCGGGTCAGGTCCAGCAGCCCCTCGAAGTCCCCCAGCCCGGTCACCGTGCGCGGCGTGAACGCCTCCCGGTCCGCCTCGACCGCCTCGCTGTGCGCCACCGGGTCGTACGCCGAGAGCACCTTGCCCAGCGCCGTGCTGTGCAGCGGCTGCATCGCGCCCACCTCCAGCACCTGCCGGCTGTCGTCCGGCCGGAAGACGTGGTGCACGATCAGCACCCCCTGCTGGTGCAGTACGCCCAGATAGACCGCCTCGCCGCTGGAGCGGGCCAGGTCGTCGGTCCACACCAGGGCGCGGGCCCGCAGCTCGTGCACGTCCAGATAGCTGTTGCCCAGCCGCAGCAGCTCCGCGCCCAGCTGGTAGCGGCCCGAGACGGCGTCCTGCTCGACGAACCCCTCCTGCTGGAGCGTGCGCAGGATCCCGTGGGCGGTGCCCTTGGCCAGTCCAAGGGAGGAGGAGATGTCGGAGAGCCCCAGCCGCCGCTCCCCTCCTGCGAGCAGCCGCAGCATCGCGGCGGCTCGCTCCAGCGACTGGATGGTCCGTGCCATCGGGCAACCTCCGAAGTATGCGGTTCGACAATGCTGAACGATATCGGCCCATGCCGACCCGAGTCAGCGAACCAGACGTTCTTGGTAGCGAACGGGAGTCTGCCAACGATCACGGATAGTGCACGACAGGGGGGTGGTGTCGTGCTGTCCACGGCGTGAAACGGGGAACACGTGTACCGGACCGGCAGCTACGCTGGCCGGGTGCGCCCTCTCCAGGAGGGTGCAAAGCCGACAGCCGTCGCAACCACGGGAGCACCTCCATGGCCTCGAACACGCCATCGTCCATCAGCACGTCCCGCAGCGAGAACCTCCGGGAGGCACTGGCCTCGCGGGTGGTCGTCGCGGACGGCGCGATGGGCACCATGCTGCAGGCCCAGGACCCGACCTTGGAGGACTTCCAGCAGCTGGAGGGCTGCAACGAGATCCTCAACATCACCCGGCCCGACATCGTCCGCTCGGTGCACGAGGAGTACTTCGCGGTCGGCGTCGACTGCGTGGAGACCAACACCTTCGGCGCGAACTTCGCCGCCCTCGCCGAGTACGACATCCCCGAGCGGGTCTTCGAGCTGTCCGAGGCCGGCGCCCGGATCGCCCGCGAGGTCGCCGACGAGTTCACCGCCTCGACCGGCCAGCAGCGCTA
>NZ_JBSFYC010000072.1:0-40018 GCF_053595675.1 Streptomyces sp. NPDC002446
GGCGGGCGTTCCGGCTTGCGCAGTTCCGCGCGGACCAGCTCCAGATAGCGGCTCCAGTCCCAGGCGCTGGATGCGCCAGGTCAGTGCGCGGGCGGGGCTGCACGGGCGCCCTAGCGGCGCCCTCCGCGGCCTCCCCGGCCGCCGTTGCCGCCCGTGCCGTCGTCCGTGTCCGTGCCCGGATGCGGGCCGAGCAGCTCGTCGGCGAGCGTCGGCAGATCGTCCAGTGGGGTCTCCTCCGCCCATTCGGGTCGGGGGCGGCCGCGCGGCGGGGTCTGTGCCGGGCGGTCCGACGCCGGGTCCACCTGCGGGAGTTCGCGGGTGCGCTCGACGCCCGACTCGGCGGCGGAGGGGCCTTCGGCTGCTCCGTTCGGGGTCTCCTTGCGGAACATCCACGGCGGCACCCGGTCGGCGGGGTCATCCCCCCGTCCGCCATCGGAGTGCCCGCCCTCCTCCCGTACGGGAGGAAGTACGGCGGTCTCCTCCGCGTCGGAGCCCCGGCTCCCGCGGGTGTCCCGCTCCTCGCGCACCGGAGGCAGCACGGCCGTCTCGTCCGCCGCACCGGGCGCCTGCCCTGGGCGCGGCAGCGACTCCGTCCGCTCGCCGGCCGTGGCGGAACCGGACGGGGAGGCGCCGCCGCCCTCGCCCAGCCGCTTGCGCAGATCCGCCACCGGTGTCTCCGTAGTGGGCGCCTCGGCCGCCTGGCGCGCCTCCTCCTCGGCCGCTGCCGCCGCCTCGGCCGCCGCCACCCGCGCCTGCTCGGCGCGCAGCAGGGCCTCCTCGGCCTTGCGCTGCTTCTCCAGACGGCGCTCCTCGGCCTCCTGGCGCAGCCGGGCCTGCTCCTCGTGCTCCTTGCGCAGCCGCTCCTGCTCGGCCTGCCGGGCCCGCTCCTCGGCCTCCCGGCGCTGCCGCTCCGCCTCCGCCGCCTGACGCGCCTCCTCGGCGCGCTTGCGGGCCTCGGCCGCCTGCCGGGCGGCCTCCAGCGCCTTGGCCTGCTCGGCCTCCTGGCGCTTGCGCTCCTCTTCCTCGGCGCGCAGCTTGGCGAGCTGCTCCTGGCGCTCCCGCTCCAGGCGCGCCTCCTCCGCCTTGCGCGCGGCCTCCTCCTCGGCCCTGCGGCGGGCCTCCTCCTCGGCCGCCTTACGGGCCTCGGCCTGCGCCTTGACCTCGGCCTCGGACAGCGGAAGCACCTGGTCGAGGCGGTGCCGTACGACGGTGGTGACGGCCTCGGGCTCCTGCCCGGCGTCGACGACCAGATAGCGCGCGGGGTCGGCGGCGGCCAGGGCCAGGAAGCCGGCCCGTACCCGCTGGTGGAACGCGGCGGGCTCGGACTCCAGCCGGTCCGGTGCCTCGGTGAAGCGCTCGCGGGCGGTCTCGGGGGAGATGTCGAGCAGCACGGTCAGGTGCGGGACGAGGCCGTCCGTCGCCCAGCGGGAGATCCGGGCGATCTCCGTGGGCGCGAGGTTGCGCCCGGCGCCCTGGTAGGCGACCGAGGAGTCGATGTACCGGTCGGTGATGACGATCGCGCCGCGCTCCAGGGCGGGCCGGATGACGCTGTCGACGTGCTCGGCCCGGTCGGCGGCGAACATCAGCGCCTCCGCACGGTCCGAGAGCCCGGATGTCGAGACGTCCAGGATGATCGAGCGCAGTCGCTTGCCGATGGCGGTGGCGCCCGGTTCGCGGGTCACCACGACCTCGTGGCCCTTGCCGCGGATCCACTCGGCGAGCGCCTCGACCTGGGTGGACTTGCCGGCGCCGTCGCCGCCTTCCAGGGCGATGAAGAAGCCGGTGGCGGCGGGCGCCTGCGCCGGGTCGCCGCCGCGCAGCGCCTCGCGCAGATCGCGCCGCAGCGGTACGCCCTCCCGGTCGTCGAGCTTGCTCAGGACCCAGGCGGCGACCGGCAGCAGCAGCGCGCCGACCAGCATCAGGACGTAGGCGGCGCCCCCGTGGGAGAAGTCGAAGGTGCGGCTGCCGAGGTGGTGCGGGCCGATGAGGGCCGCCAGCAGCGGCGCGACGATGGCGGCCAGCGCGACCGCGAGGCGTACGACGGCGTGCAGATGCTCGGTCGTACGGGCGGTGCGGAACTCCTCGGACTCCTGGTCCAGCAGCACATGCCCCGTATTGGCGGCGATGCCGGCGCCGACACCGGCGAGCAGCGCGAGCAGCACCACCGTGGTCCCGTCCGTGACCAGGCCCATGGCCAGCAGCGCCAGCCCGGTGGCGGCCACCGACAGGGCGAGCAGCCGGCGCCGGGAGAGCGCGGGCAGCACCCGCTTGGCGCCGCGGATGCCGACGGCCGTACCACCGGTCAGCGCGAGCACCAGGAGCCCGAAGGTGGCCGGTCCGGCGGCCAGGTCGTAGGTGTGGAGCACGGCGAGCGAGACGGCCGCGGCGATCCCGGCGGCGACCGCCGCGCAGGCCAGCACCAGCAGCGGGATCGCGCCCGTACGGCCCTTGTCGGTGCCCGGCCGGGCACCGCCCTCGGCCTTGTCACCGGTGGCCTTCGGGCGGCGCAGCCCCTCCAGGGGGGAGCGCGGCCGCGGCGTCTGGGCACCGGGGAGCTCGATGAAGTAGAGGATCGATACGGAGGCGGCGAAGAGGCCGGCGGCCACGTAGGAGCCGAGGGCCGCCTGGTGGAGCTGGAACCAGTCGATGCCGGTGCCCAGCAGCTTGCTGATGAGCGTGACGGCCACCAGGGCGGCGGCCGCGACCGGCAGCGAGACGAACGTGGTGCGCAGCGAGAGGCGGCGCAGGGCGTCCATGTTGTCCGGCAGGGGCCGCACCGCGGCGCCCTCGGGGGGAGGCGCGGGCAGCAGTCCGGGCGCCGCGCTCTCGCGGCAGACGGTCCAGAAGCGTTCGGCGACACCGGTGACGAAGACCGTGACCAGCAGCCAGGCCAGCGCGTCGGCCGGCGTCCAGTCGATCCACAGCGGGGCGACGACCAGCAGCGCGAGCCGCACCACATCCGCGGCGATCATCGTCCAGCGCCGGTCCAGCGGCCCGGCGGGCGCGGTCAGCGCGGACAGCGGGCCCAGCAGGACGGCGCCGAAGAGCAGCATCGCCAGCATCCGGGCCGCGAAGACCGCGGTGACCGCGAGGGCGATACCCCGATAGCCGCCGCCGAAGACGGCCTCGCCCCCCAGCGGTACGTACAGCGCCGCCTGAAGGGCGAGCACTATCAGGACAAGCATGGACAGGGCATCGCCGATGCCCCCGACAAATTGGGCGCTCCACAGTCGCTTCAGTGGGGGGAAGCGCAGCAGGGCCCGCACCGCGCGCTCGCGGGAATCCGCCGCCAGGGCGCCTGAAGTGGGGGGCACGACCGTTGGCTGCTCGGTACGCGTCATCTCGCCAGCCTATCGGGACGGCCCACGCCCTCGGGCGCCCGCCCGAACAAACGGGCGGGCTCGACGGAACGCGTCCGCCTTGCCCGCCCCTGTCCTGCACCTCAGCCGTGGAGCACGGCCGCGCGGCGTGCCTTCCGGATCGGCCGGGCCGACCCGGAAGCCGCGCCCCTAGTCCTCCGCAGACGCCGTCTTCTTGGCCGCCGCGGTCTTCGCGGTGGCCTTCTTCGCCGTCGTCTTCTTCGCCGTGGTCGTCTTCTTCGCCGCGGTCTTCTTGGCGGTGGTCTTCTTCGCCGCCGTCTTCTTCGCCGGCGCCTTCTTGGCCGCCGCCTTCTTCGCGGTCTTCTTCGCCGGCCCCTTGGCGCGCTTCTCCGCCAGGAGCTCATAGCCGCGCTCGGGGGTGATCGTCTCGACGTCGTCGTCCCGCCGCAGCGTCGCGTTGGTCTCGCCGTCGGTGACATACGCGCCGAAGCGGCCGTCCTTGACCACCACCGGCTTGCCGCTGACCGGGTCCGTGCCCAGCTCCTTCAGCGGCGGCTTGGCGGCGGCCCGCCCGCGCTGCTTGGGCTGGGCGTAGATCGCCAGCGCCTCGTCGAGGGTGATCGTGAAGAGCTGCTCCTCGCTCTCCAGGGAGCGCGAGTCGGTGCCCTTCTTGAGGTACGGGCCGTAGCGGCCGTTCTGCGCGGTGATCTCCACGCCCTCGGGGTCCTTGCCGACGACCCGCGGCAGCGACATCAGCTTGAGCGCGTCCTGAAGGGTCACCGTGTCCAGGGACATCGACTTGAAGAGCGAGGCGGTGCGCGGCTTGACCGCGTTCTTCCCGGTCTTCGGGGTGCCCTCGGGCAGGATCTCGGTGACGTACGGGCCGTAGCGGCCGTCCTTGGCGACGATCTCGTGGCCGCTGACCGGGTCGGTGCCCAGCGCGAAGTCACCGCTCGGCTTGGCGAGCAGCTCCTCGGCGTACTCCACGGTCAGCTCGTCGGGCGCGAGGTCGTCGGGCACATCGGCCCGCTGGTGGCCCTCGGCGTCCTTCTCCCCGCGCTCGATGTACGGGCCGTAGCGGCCGACCCGCAGCTTGATGTCGTCGCTGACCGGGAACGAGGAGATCTCCCGGGCGTCGATCGCGCCCAGGTCCTCGACCAGTTCCTTCAGCCCGCCGAGGTGGTCGCCGTCGCCGTTGCCGGCGTCCGAGGCGGCACCCTCGGCCTCGCCCTCGCCGAAGTAGAAGCGCCGCAGCCACGGCACCGCCTGCGCCTCTCCACGGGCGATGCGGTCGAGGTCGTCCTCCATCTTGGCGGTGAAGTCGTAGTCGACCAGACGGCCGAAGTGCTTCTCCAGGAGGTTGACCACCGCGAAGGAGAGGAAGGAGGGGACGAGCGCGGTGCCCTTCTTGAAGACATAGCCGCGGTCCAGGATCGTGCCGATGATCGACGCATACGTCGACGGACGGCCGATCTCGCGCTCTTCCAGCTCCTTGACCAGCGTGGCCTCGGTGTAGCGGGCGGGCGGCTTGGTGGCGTGCCCGTCGGCGGTGATCTCCCGCGCGGCCAGCGCGTCGCCCTCGGCGACCTGCGGCAGGCGGCGCTCGCGGTCGTCCAGCTCGGCGTTGGGGTCGTCGGCACCCTCCACGTAGGCCTTGAGGAAGCCGTGGAAGGTGATGGTCTTGCCGGACGCGGTGAACTCGGCGTCCCGGCCGTCGGCGGCCCGGCCACCGATCTTGACCGTGACGGAGTTGCCCGTCGCGTCCTTCATCTGCGAGGCGACGGTCCGCTTCCAGATCAGCTCGTAGAGCTTGAACTGGTCGCCGGTCAGCCCCGTCTCGGCCGGAGTGCGGAAGCGGTCGCCGGAGGGGCGGATCGCCTCGTGCGCCTCCTGGGCGTTCTTGACCTTGCCGGCGTACGTGCGCGGCTTGTCCGGCAGGTAGTTCGCGCCGTACAGGTGCGTCACCTGCGCCCGGGCCGCGGCGACCGCGGTGTCCGAGAGCGTGGTGGAGTCCGTACGCATATAGGTGATGAAGCCGTTCTCGTACAGCTTCTGCGCCACCTGCATGGTCGCCTTGGCGCCGAAGCCGAGCTTGCGGCTGGCCTCCTGCTGGAGGGTCGTCGTACGGAACGGGGCGTACGGCGAGCGGCGGTAGGGCTTGGACTCGACCGAGCGCACCGCGAAGTCGGTGTTCTCCAGGGCGGCGGCGAGCGCGCGGGCGTTCGCCTCGTCCAGATGGAGCACATCGTTCTTGAGCTGCCCGTTGGGGCCGAAGTCACGGCCCTGGGCGACCCGGCGGCCGTCGACGGTGTTCAGCCGGGCGGTCAGGGTCGCCGGGTCGCTGGTGTCGCCCGCGCGTCCGGTGGCAAAGGTGCCGGTCAGGTCCCAGTACTCGGCGGACCGGAAGGCGATGCGCTCACGCTCCCGCTCGACGACCAGCCGGGTCGCGACGGACTGCACCCGGCCGGCCGACAGCCGGGGCATGACCTTCTTCCACAGGACCGGCGAGACCTCGTAGCCGTAGAGGCGGTCGAGGATCCGCCGGGTCTCCTGGGCGTCGACCAGCTTCTGGTTCAGGTCGCGCGGGTTGGCGACGGCCTCGCGGATCGCGTCCTTGGTGATCTCGTGGAAGACCATCCGGTGGACCGGGACCTTGGGCTTGAGGATCTCCTGGAGGTGCCAGGCGATGGCCTCTCCCTCGCGGTCCTCATCGGTGGCGAGGTAGAGCTCGTCGGACTCGGCCAGCAGCTCCTTGAGCTTCTTGACCTGGTCCTTCTTATCGCTGTTGACGACATAGATCGGCTGGAAGTCGGCATCGACGTTCACCCCGAGCCGGGCCCAGGGCTCGCCCTTGTACTTGGCCGGGACCTCCGCCGCACCGTTGGGCAGATCGCGGATATGCCCCACGCTGGCCTCGACCACATAGCCCGGGCCGAGGTAGCCCTTGATCGTCTTCGCCTTGGCAGGCGACTCGACGATGACAAGTCGGCGGCCGCCGCCCTCTTTGGCTTCGCTGGTCGGGGACAACTTCGCTCTTCTCTCCGGTCGACGCTGAGAATGCCCCCGGCCGGAACGCCGGGGCGCACTGCGGTGACGCTTGACGCTGCGGAGTGTGACGGTACCTCCCGCCCCCGTGTCAAACGGAAAAACCCCGCAACGCCACTCGAACGGTAACCCGACTACATGGCTTCATGCCGCCCGGACCACATCAGCCGCTCGGGACGGGCCCCGGCGCGGCTCGTATGGATCATGGCGGGTCCGCGGCGGTTCCCGGGGGCCTCCCCGGCCGTCGTCCGCGCCGGGCGGCCGCCGGACCGCCGGTGATCTCGCACAGTGACGGATCGGCTGCGGCGCACGGGCCGGGGCCCGCCCGCACGGCCGGCCGGCTCTGTCACAAGGCGGCGCCGGATCCCGTCAGCGCCTTGATACGGCACGTGACCGGGCTGGCAGGATGGACGCAGGATGAACACGGCGCGGCTCACCGCTCGAGCCGAGCACCGCCGTCGTCACGCAGAGACTCGGGGGGAATCTCACCCATGGCGAACCAGTACCCCGGACCGCCGCCGGAGCAGCCCGGCCAGCCCGGCCAGAACCCGTATGCCACACCGGCCGGCGGTCAGCCCGCCGACGCCGGTTACGGCTACCCGCAGGGCGGCCGGCCGGGCGAGCCCGGATACGGCTATCCGCAGGCCGGCTCGCAGCCTCCGCCGCCCGGTTTCCCGCCGAGCACTCCGCCCCCGCCGGCGCCCGGCGCATTCCAGGCCGCGCCCCAGACCGGCGGGATGGCGCTGTCGCTCGGCGACATAGCGGTGACCGGCGACACGATCATGACGCCGGCCGGGCCGATGCCCCTCAAGGGCGCCGTCTGGACGGCGACGGACATGTCGCGGACGGAGGAGAAGATCCCGGCGCACGCGGTCGTGCTCGCCATCGTCTTCTTCCTCTTCTGTCTGCTCGGTCTGCTCTTCCTGCTGATGAAGGAGCGGGTGACCACCGGCTTTGTGCAGGTCACGGTCAACAGCGGGGGCCGGCACCACTCCACGATGGTCCCGGTGCAGTCGCGCGAGCAGGTGATGTTCGTGCTCAACCAGGTGAACTACGCCAGGTCGCTGAGCGTGTGAGCCCCCTGGACCCCGCGGAGCCGCCCACCGGGGCGGCGATCCGGAAGCGCACCCTCCGCCGGGCGTCGATCGCGCTCGGCGCGGGGACGGCGGCCGCCGTCTACCTCTGGCACACCAATCCGCACCAGCCCGGTCAGGCGCTGCTCGCCTGCCCGTTCAAATGGCTCACGGGCGTGCTGTGCCCGGCGTGCGGCGGGACGCGGATGGCGTACGACCTGATGCACGGCGATGTCGCGGCGGCCTTCCATGACAACGCCGTACTGCTCACCCTGGGCGTGCCGGCCGTGGCGTTCTTCGCGCTGCGCTGGCTGGTCGCCGGGCTGCGCGGGCGTGCGTACCGGCTGCGGCTGACGGCCCGCAGCAATGCCGTGGTGTTCGGCGTCGCGGGGGCGTGGATGATCGCCCGCAATCTCGTGGGGTAGGGCCTGCCCGGCCCTGACGCCCGGCCCTGATGTCCGGGACAGGCCGCGGGGCGCGCCCGCGCGGGGCGCGCCCTGGACGCCCGCCGGACGTCGGCGGTGATCGGCCTACGTCGGCGGACGATCGTCGTACGTCGGCTAACGGTCGAACGGTCCTCGTACGTCAGCGGACGGTGACCGAGACCACCGGCGAGAGGGTGCTGCCGGCGGCTATGCGGAGCTGGTTGACGCCCTTGAGGCCGAGCTTGACCCGGACCGAGTACGAACCGCTCTTGTTGACCGGGGCCTTGGCGGGCAGCGACACCCACTTCTTGCCCTGCTTCTGCTGGACGGTGACGTTGCTGCCGGCCTTGATGCCCTTGGCGACGCCGGAGATCCGGAACTCCTGCCAGGCCTTGACCGAGTTCACGCTGGCCTTCGCGGTCAGCGAGGCGGCGGCCGGGGCGGCGGCCACGACCGGCTTGGCGGTGTGGAGGTCCTGCGGCGCGGCGAAGGCGGCGGCCGAGCCTCCGGCGATCAGGGAGACGGCGATGGCGCCGACGGTGGCGTAGCGAAGTGCGCGGTTCATGGAGTTCCTCACTGACGGTGTGTGGGGCCGTTGGTGACCTCACCGAGGAACATGGCCGGGGGCCTGCCGGCGTTCCACGTAACGGCACATATCGGCCATCTGTCGGCCGGCTGTTACAGAACTGTCCGGAACCACACGGAGTGACCCCACGGGCACGGAGACGGACTGTGAGGGGCGGCTACAGCGCCGCCAGCAGCCAGCCGCCCGTGGCCAGGAACACCACTCCGGCCAGCACCGCCGTCACGGCGGCGACCGGCCGGCTGACACCGTCGGCGACCTGCTGGCCGGTCAGTGCGCAGACGCCCGTCCACGTCAGCAGTCCGGCACCGAACAGCGCGAACGCAGCACCGGCGAACGCCGCGGGTCCACTCTCCATGCGGGCAGCGTGGCACCCGCGGGCTTCCTCCGGGCGAACACCGGATGAACGACTTCAGCATGAACGACTTCAGCTTGTCCTGTACGAACCCTCCCCCGGGCCCCTCCCCCTCCGGGCCCTCCCGCTCGTGCGCCGCCGCCCCTTCCTGTGCGGGCGGCGCCGGTTGCCTCGCCCTCCGGCCCGCTCAGTCGCCCGCGGCCACCGGCTCCAGGAATCCCTGCTCGACCAGCGTCCGGATGGCGGCCGGTGTGCGGTCCCGCAGCAGGACCGGGTCCTCGCCGACGAGTTGGGCGATGGCGTCGAGGATCCGGCCGGCGGGCAGCGAGCCGTCGCACACCCCGGCGAAGCCCGCGCCGACCGTGTCCACCTTCGTCGCCCTTCGCATACCGCGGTTCTGACGCAGCACCACATGCTCGGGGTCCTCCGCCCCGGGCAGCCCGACCTGCTCCTGCACCACCTCGCCGGCGAGCCGGAAGTGGCCGGCCAGCAGCGCCGCGTCGTCCGTGGCCCGCAGATAGTCCTGGCGGTCGAAGTGGCCCACGACCGCATCCCCCAGCGGCTGTTCGACCGGGTGCGGCCACTCCTCGACGGTGATGGACGGGGTGTCGGACCCGGACTTGCGCAGCGTGATCCAGCCGAAGCCGATGGCCTTGGTCTTGCGGGCCTCGAATTCGTCGAGCCAGGCGTCGTACCGCGCGGCGTACGCCCCGGCATCGGCGCGGTGGTCACCGGCGTCGCGCAGCCACAGCTCGGTGTACTGGGTGATGTCCTGTACCTCGCGCTGCACGATCCAGGCGTCGCAGCCCCGCGGCACCCAGGAGCGCAGCCGGTCGTGCCACTCCTCGCCCGCCACATGCTGCCAGTTGGCCAGCAGCTGGCAGTATCCGCCGTCATTGAGATGCGCGGCGGACTGCTGGACGAGCGTGCGGCACAGGTCGTCGCCGCCCATACCGCCGTCCCGGTACGTGAGCCGGCCCCCGCCCGGGAGCAGCGGCGAGATCACGAAGGGCGGGTTGGACACGATCAGGTCGTACGTCTCGTCGCCGACCGGCTCGAACAGCGAGCCCTCGCGCAGATCCGCCGCGCCCGCCCCGGAGAGCGCCAGCGTCAGCGCGGCGATCCGCAGCGCCCGGGGGTTGAGGTCGGTGCCCGTGACCTGGGTGGCGTGCTGGGCGGCGTGCAGCGCCTGGATGCCGGAGCCCGTGCCGAGGTCGAGCGCCTTGCCGACGGGCCGGCGGACGGTGATCCCGGCGAGGGTCGTGGAGGCGCCGCCGACGCCGAGCACCAGCTGCGCGCGCTCGGCCTCCCCCGCGCCCCGGATGCCGCCGGCGCCGCCGACCGCGCAGCCCAGGTCGGAGACGATCCACCAGTCCTGCCCCTCGGGGCCGCCGTACGGGCGGACATCCACACTGGCGCGCAGCTCGTCGCCGTCCTGCACCAGCCAGCCGTCGGCGAGGCAGTCCGCGACCGGCAGCGCCGCCCGGGCCTGCCGCGGATCCACCGGACGCTGCAGCAGAAACAGCCGCACCAGCGTCTCCAGCGGGCTGTCGCCGCGGGTCGCCCGCAGCGCGGGGACGGTCTCGCTGCGGGCCAGCGCCGCGTAGGCGGGCGCGCCGAGCAGGTCCAGCAGACCGTCGGCGGTGAAGGCGGCGGCCAGCAGCGCCTCGCGCAGCCGGGCGGTGCGGGCGCTGCTCTCGGGGTCCTGGGCATCTGCGGTGGGGAGGTGCGTACTCACGTCCCCCATTGTCGGCCCTGCCACTGACAATCGGCGACGGCCCGGCGCCACGCCCGTCTCGGGCGCGTCGCCGGGCCGTGTTCGCCCGGTCGGGCCTTGCTCAGGACTTCTTGGGCGCCGGGGAACCGGACGCGCCCTGGCTCTGGCAGCCCTTCTGCTTGGCCATCGCCGTGCCGACCTCGCCGGACTCCAGCTTCTTGAAGGCCGCCTCGCTCTGCTTGTTGAGCTTGTTGATGCCGGCGGACAGGTCGCGCAGACCGTCCGCGAACTTCAGCTTGTCCTTGGTGTCCAGGCCCTCGACCTGCTTCTTGAGGTTCTGGTACCCCTGGGAGAGCGAGTTGAGCTCCTTGACCGCGTCCTTCTGCGCCTGCTCGCCGTTCTCGCTGGGCGGCGGCCCGGCCTTGTCCAGGTCCTTGGCCAGCGCGGAGTAGGCGTCGGAGATCTGCTGGAACGCCTTCGAGTCGGTCTGCTGGACCTTCTTGGAGTCCGTGCTGCCGTTGTCGGCCGTCTGCATCGCGGCGTTGGCGTCCTGGATCTTCTTGAACTGAGCCTGCGCAGGGTCGCAGAACGTCTTCGCCCAGTCGTTGAGCTTCTTGCTGCTGTCCTCGCTGCAGCCGGTCAGCGCGAGCACCAGTGCCGCACCGCCGGACAGTGCAGCCACAAGCTTCTTGTTCACCGGATTGGTCCCTTCCATGGCTCTCGGCCCCGGAACATACACGTCCAAAGGGCCTGGCCCATGGGTCGGGCATTCCGTCCGCCCCTCATTGCAGCCATTTGCACCAAGGACCGCAGGGCCACCCGGGCAGGCGAAGGGCGGGTGGCCGGCGTCCGTGAAAAACGCCGTCCACCCGCCCAGTTGAGCGGTCCGCGAACCCTTACGGGAGTCCTTGCCGGGCTAGGACGCCACGACCGTGTTGACCGATTTGGCGAGGTTCTCCGAGTCTTCGGAGTTGCCTTCGTCACCTACGGCGATTCCGCGCCGCTTGGAGACGTACACCGCACCGACGATGACCGCGATCGCCAGCACCGCGACCGTGAGCCGAACGCCGAGGCTCTTGTCCTCGCCGTACGAGAACTTGACCACCGCGGGCGCGATCAGCAGCGCCACCAGGTTCATCACCTTCAGCAGCGGGTTGATCGCCGGTCCGGCGGTGTCCTTGAACGGGTCGCCGACGGTGTCGCCGATGACCGTCGCGGCGTGCGCCTCGCTGCCCTTGCCACCGTGGTGGCCGTCCTCGACCAGCTTCTTGGCGTTGTCCCACGCGCCACCGGAGTTGGCGAGGAAGACCGCCATCAGCGTGCCGGTGCCGATCGCGCCCGCCAGGAACGAGCCGAGCGCGCCGACGCCGAGCGAGAAGCCGACCGCGATGGGGGTGAGCACCGCGAGCAGTCCGGGGGTGGCCAGTTCGCGCAGCGCGTCCTTGGTGCAGATGTCGACGACCCGCCCGTACTCGGGCTTCTCCGTGTAGTCCATGATCCCGGGGTGCTCGCGGAACTGCCGGCGCACCTCGAAGACCACCGCGCCCGCCGACCGCGAGACCGCGTTGATCGCCAGCCCGGAGAACAGGAAGACGACCGAGGCGCCGAGCACCAGCCCGACCAGGTTGTTGGGCTGCGAGATGTCCAGGCTGAGCCCCATCCCTCTGGCGGCGTGGCCGACTTCCCGTACGGCGGTGGCGATGGCGTCCCGGTACGAGCCGAAGAGTGCGGCCGCGGCCAGTACGGCCGTGGCGATGGCGATGCCCTTGGTGATGGCCTTGGTGGTGTTGCCGACCGCGTCCAGGTCGGTGAGCACCTGCGCGCCGTCACCGGTGACGTCACCGGACATCTCGGCGATGCCCTGCGCGTTGTCGGAGACCGGTCCGAAGGTGTCCATCGCCACGATCACGCCGACCGTGGTCAGCAGGCCGGTGCCGGCCAGCGCCACCGCGAACAGCGCCAGCATGATGGAGGCGCCGCCCAGCAGGAACGCCCCGTAGACGGCCAGGCCGATCAGCACCGCCGAGTAGACGGCCGACTCCAGCCCGATCGAGATGCCGGAGAGGATGACGGTGGCCGGACCGGTCAGCGAGGTCTTCCCGATGTCCTTCACGGGCCGCCGGCTGGTCTCGGTGAAGTAGCCCGTCAGCTGCTGGATCAGCGCGGCGAGCACGATGCCGATGGCGACGGCGACCAGCGCCAGCATCCGCGGGTCGCCGCTGTGGCCGAGGATCTCCGGGTCGGTGACACCGCGCAGGTCCGCGTAGCTGGACGGCAGGTAGGTGTAGACCGCGGCGGCCACCAGGACCAGCGAGATGCCCGCGGAGACGAAGAAGCCGCGGTTGATGGCCGTCATGCCGCTGCGGTCGCTGCGCCGGGGCGCGACGACGAAGATGCCGATCATCGCCGTGACCACGCCGATGGCCGGGACCAGCAGCGGGAAGGCGAGCCCGGCGTTGCCGAAGGCGGCCATGCCGAGGATGAGCGCGGCGACCAGGGTCACCGCGTACGACTCGAAGAGGTCGGCCGCCATACCGGCGCAGTCGCCGACGTTGTCGCCCACGTTGTCCGCGATGGTCGCGGCGTTGCGCGGGTCGTCCTCGGGGATGCCCTGCTCGACCTTGCCGACGAGGTCGGCGCCGACGTCCGCGGCCTTGGTGAAGATGCCGCCGCCGACCCTCATGAACATCGCGATCAGCGCGGCGCCGAGGCCGAAGCCCTCCAGCACCTTGGGCGCGTCGACCGCGTACACGAGCACCACACAGGACGCGCCGAGCAGGCCCAGCCCCACGGTGAACATGCCGACGACGCCACCGGTGCGGAAGGCGATCTTCATCGCCTTGTGCGAGACCTTCGTAAGATCCCTTTCCCGGTTTTCGCCCTCGACCGGAGTGGCCTCCCGGGCGGCCGCCGCCACGCGCACATTGGCGCGTACCGCGAGCCACATGCCGATATAGCCGGTGGCCGCCGAGAATCCGGCACCGATCAAGAAGAAGGCGCTGCGCCCGGCACGCTGCGTCCAATTGTCCGCGGGCAGCAGCATGAGCAGGAAGAACACCACGACGGCGAATACGCCAAGGGTCCGCAACTGCCGGGCCAGGTAGGCATTTGCGCCTTCCTGCACGGCCGCCGCGATCTTCTTCATACTGTCGGTCCCCTGGCCGGCCGCGAGCACTTGGCGGACCAGCACCGCCGCGACAGCCAGCGCTGCCAGCGCGACCACGGCGATCACCAGCACGATGCCGCGATTGCCCGCCGTCAGCGAGGGCCCGGCCAGAAAAGAGGGAGTGTCAAGCAACTGAGGGGTGTAAGGCCCCGCCATTCGTCCTCCTTGACGTTTGGCACATGGGCGCGCGGAAGCACGCTCAGGCGTCCTGAGCAAGATGTGGACGGATTGTAGGGAGCCGCGGTTGATCAAAACAGGGCGCGTCAAAGGGAATTCGCCGGTAGCGGCGAAGATCAAAAGGCTGACGGCACACGGAATTCGCCCGTACGAAGGAATGCGGCGAATTCACTGACCGCGGCCCGATGATCTCTCTGTCGTACTGATCGTCAATTCCGCGCCGCCTGATCGCCGCTGCTCAACGGGTCGGCCGCGGCGCATTGGGCCGCTTGTGGCCTGCGTGACACCGGGGAGAATTGAGCCACCCGGACGCATCCGAACGGGTACCCCGGGCCGCCCACACCACAGTCCGGCACACGCCGATGGACAGTGATAGGCCGTCACATCGAGTCCGGATCGCAACGCTCGGGCGGGCGGCGGGCGGCGGGCGGCGGGCGGCGGGCGGCGGGCGGCGGGCGGCGGGCGGCGGGCGGCGGGCGGCGGGCGGCGGACCGTAGAGCCGAGGAGCCGTTACGGGCAATGTCGCGGCGGTCGCGCTGACGTCGCACCCCGGGCCCCCGCCCCGCCCGCCCTCCACCGTTCGCTCTGCCCGTGGGGGTCCGCGGCCGCATCCGCCGTGAGTGCTGGCGCCGGGGGTTGAACCATTCGTGTGGGCGTGGGCGTGGGGCGGGGCGTGGGCGCGGGGTAGGGAGTGGGCGCGGGGCCACTGCCGTGGTGTGCGGGGCTGGTCTCGTGCTGTGCGGGGCTGCTTTCGTGGTGTGTGGGGCTGTTACCGCCGGGGCGCCCCCCTGCCCGTGCTTCCGCCCGCGTCTCGCTTCTCGGCCCGTACCGTGGGTCTCAGCGCGCATGTCTCACCGTGCGCGGCGCAGCGTGTGAGGTTCAGGGCGTGCGCGGGGCGCCTACGGGCGGCTCAGCGCGTGCTCGGGGTACCGCCGTGCGGTTCAGCGCGTACCGCGCATCACGTACGTCTCCGCCTGCGCCTCGTGCGTTGGCCGTCTTGGTTGTCTTGGCCGTGTCGGCTGTCTTGGCCGTCTTGAGCCGTCTTGGCCTTCTTCTCGATCCGCCGTGTGCCGCGGGAATAGCACCCCGGGCCCGCCTCGTTGTGGCCTCGCAGGGGGCGCCGGCAACCCTTACGGGATGCGTTCGGTCAGCCCCTAGGGCAAGACCGCCGCCGCCGTAGGCCAGCTCATGCGGATCAGCCCGCCGTCCTCGCCGGAGGTCACCTCGACGTCGTCGACCAGCCCGCTGATGACCGCGAGGCCCATCTCGTCCTCGCCCTCGGCGTCGCTCTCCGCGATGCCCTCGGCCTCGCCGGAGCCCGGCGCACCGGCCGTACCGGACACTCCGTCGCCCACCTCGATCGAGAACTTCTTCTCGTCCTCGATCAGCAGGACGCGGACCGGCGCCGAGATGTCATGGCTCTCATGCAGCCCTACGGCCCGGCTGCAGGCCTCTCCGACGGCGAGCCGCACCTCGTCCAGCACGGCCTCGTCCACCCCGGCGCGCCGGGCAACGGCAGCCGCGACCAGTCGCGCGGTGCGGACATGCTCGGGAAGGGCGCTGAAGCGAAGTTCGACGGTGGCCATGCCATCCCCCTCGATATGCGGGCGTGCGGCGCAGGGGGCCGGACACCGCGTCCGGTACCCCCCACTACTTCCTCCCCCGCGCCGGCCGGCGCGGGGGTACCGGCAAGCCGTCAGTCAGTGGCTGCGACGGCTTCCTCGACCGAGGTGTGAATCGGGAACACCTTGGTCAGACCGGTGATACGGAAGATCTTGAGAATGCGCTCCTGGTTGCAGACCAGGCGCAGCGAGCCCTCATGGGCACGCACCCGCTTGAGTCCGCCGACCAGCACGCCGAGCCCCGTGGAGTCCAGGAAGTCGACACGTTCCATGTCCACCACGAGGTGGTAGCTTCCGTCGTTCACAAGCTCGACCAGCTGCTCGCGCAGCTTGGGCGCGGTGTATACATCAATCTCGCCACCGACCTCGACGACCGTACGGTCGCCAACGGTCCGGGTCGACAGGGACAGGTCCACGGATCCTCCAGCACCTTGCTATCGAGCGGTCGCCCCCCTGGGGCCTCCCCACCGAAGTAGGGGCGGATCTGGCAGCCGCGATGGCATTCAATCACTTACCAGCAGGCGTGCACGACGCCCTTTGAGCATTGTCCGTCACTCCGGTGACACACTCGGTGCCGATGGCCTCCAATCGACTCCCACCGGATGCGGGCGCGCGTCCTACCCCAGGCATGATTCTCGAACGTCTCGCCCGGGGCGCGACCCGCGCTGCGCGCATCACTCATACGGAGCACTTGCCCCCGCGCATCGGCCGCCATGCCGACTGGCCGGAACGGATCCGGCCGGAAGTGATCGACGCCATCCGTTCGGCCGGAATCGATCGCCCCTGGGCTCACCAGGCAATCACATCCGAACACGCACTGCGCGGCGAGTCGGTCGTCGTCGCCACCGGCACCGCCTCCGGCAAGTCCCTGGCGTATCTCGCGCCGGTCCTCTCCACGCTCCTGGACGGTTCGGAGGCTCCGAACGGGCGGGGGACCACGGCCCTGTATCTCGCCCCCACGAAGGCGCTGGCGGCCGACCAGCGGCGCGCCGTGGGCGAGCTGGCCGCCCCGCTGGGCACGGCCGTGCGGGCCGCGGTCTACGACGGTGACACCCCCGTCGAGGAGCGCGAATGGGTCCGTCAGTACGCCAACTACGTCCTGACCAACCCCGACATGCTGCACCGCGGCATCCTGCCGTCCCACCCCCGCTGGTCCTCCTTCCTGCGGGCGCTGCGCTACGTCGTCATCGATGAATGCCACAGCTACCGGGGAGTCTTCGGCTCCCATGTCGCCCAGGTCGTCCGCCGGCTGCGCCGGATCTGCGCCCGCTACGGCTCCGAGCCGGTCTTTCTGCTCGCCTCCGCCACGGCCGCCGAGCCCGGCCGGGCCGCGACCCGGCTCACGGGCCTGCCGGTGGTGGAGATCACCGAGGACGCCTCGCCGCGCGGCGAGTTGGTCTTCGCGCTGTGGGAGCCGCCGCTGACCGAGCTGCACGGCGAACAGGGCGCGCCGGTCCGCCGTACTGCCACCGCCGAGACTGCCGATCTGCTCACCGACCTCGCCGTCCAGGGCGTCCGCACCGTCGCCTTCGTACGCTCCCGGCGCGGCGCCGAGCTGATCGCCCTGATCGCGCAGGAGCGGCTGGGCGAGGTGGACCGTTCGCTGCCCGGGCGGGTCGCCGCGTACCGGGGCGGCTATCTGCCCGAGGAGCGCCGCGCCCTGGAACGCGCACTGCACAGTGGCGACCTCCTCGGCCTGGCCGCCACCACCGCGCTCGAACTGGGCGTGGACGTCTCCGGCCTCGACGCCGTGCTCATCGCCGGCTACCCCGGCACCCGCGCGTCGCTGTGGCAGCAAGCCGGCCGCGCCGGGCGCTCCGGGCAGGGCGCGCTCGCCGTGCTCGTGGCCCGTGACGACCCGCTGGACACCTATCTCGTCCACCATCCCGAGGCGCTCTTCGACCAGCCCGTCGAGTCGACCGTCCTCGACCCCGACAACCCTTACGTGCTCGCCCCGCACCTGTGCGCGGCGGCCGCCGAACGCCCTCTCACGGAGGCCGACTTCTCGCTCTTCGGGCCCGCGGCCGAGGGGCTGATGCCGCAGCTGGAGGCCGCCGGTCTGCTGCGCCGGCGTGCCACGGCCTGGCACTGGACCCGCCGTGAGCGGGCCGCCGACCTCACCGACATCCGCGGCCAGGGCGGCTCGCCGGTCCAGGTCGTGGAGGCCGGCACCGGGCGGCTGCTGGGCACCGTGGACGCCGCCGCCGCGCACACCACCGTCCACGATGGTGCGGTCCACCTCCACCAGGGGCGCACATATGTCGTCCAGCGCCTCGACCTGGAGGACGACGTGGCTCTCGTGGAAGAGGCCAGCCCGCCGTACTCCACGACCGCCCGTGACACCACCGCCATCTCCATCCTGGAGACCGACACCGAGATTCCCTGGGGCCAGGGGCGGCTCTGCTTCGGCTCCGTCGAGGTCACCAACCAGGTCGTCTCCTTCCTGCGCCGCAAACTCATCACCGGCGAGGTCCTGGGCGAGACCAAGCTCGATCTGCCGCCCCGTACGCTGCGCACCCGTGCGGTGTGGTGGACGGTCACCGAGGACCAACTCGACGCCGCCGGCGTCCATCCCAAGCAACTCGGCGGTGCCCTGCACGCCGCGGAGCACGCGTCCATCGGCATGCTGCCGCTCTTCGCCACCTGCGACCGCTGGGACATCGGCGGCGTCTCCGTGCCCCTCCACCCGGACACTTTGCTGCCGACCGTCTTCGTCTACGACGGCCACCCCGGCGGCGCCGGCTTCGCCGAACGCGCCTTCCACACCGCCGCCGACTGGCTCACCGCCACCCGGGAGGCCATCGCCTCCTGCGAATGCGACGCCGGCTGCCCGTCCTGCATCCAGTCCCCCAAGTGCGGCAACGGCAATGACCCGCTGCACAAGCGGGGAGCCGTCCGCTTGCTGGCGGAACTGCTGCGGGGTGCGCCTGAGGGCACGCCGCCGGGGGCGAAGTGAGCTGACGGCAGCGGCCGGCCCGGCCCGGGCCGCCCTGGCCGGATGCCCGCGTCCCGCCCGCTCGGTCCGGGCTTCCGCCGGGTACTCCTGCCCCGGCGGCCCGGCGCGCGCCCGAACCCGCGACGTGAACGGGCGGTCGCCCGCCTCGACCGACACATCCGCGATCGCTCCCGCCACCGAGCACCGCACGAGACGGGTGCGCTGGGCGACGGCTACCCGGCCCGCCGCCGCGCACGCCCTTGCCGGGCCCTGCGGGGCGCGATCCGCCGCGGCCAATGCAGCCAGGTCCGCGGCGCCGCCCGCGCGATGGCGCGCGGTGACGGCCTGCCCCACGGCGATCAGGGCCAGGAAGACCGCGCAGAGCGCGGCTGCCGCGAAGACCGTGCAGACCGTCGCCGAGCCCTCGTCACCGCACCGTTTCCTCCGCAAGAGCCACCGCCTCCCCTCCGACCTGCAGCGCCAGCCGCTCCATCCCGGGCAGCTCGGCCTCGACCCGTACGCGCACCAGGTCGCCCTCCCTCGCGAGCGCGATCCGCGCACCCCGTGGAGCCGCGCCCCGCGCCGCCGCGATCACCGCCGCCCGGGGCTCCGAACGCGCGGCCGCCCGCGCCCCGGCCCGTGCCGCGTCCACGCACTCGATACGGGCGCAGGCCGCCATCAGTCCCCAGATGAGCGCCGCCACGACCACCACCAGCACGGGCATGACCACGGCGGTCTCCGCCGTCACGAACCCGGCGTCGCGCGAGGCCTTCGGGGCGCCGCGGCCCCGGCGGCCCATACCCCTGCGGTCAGAACTGGGCATGGAGCGCCCGCTCGAACACCGACTGCAGGGTCGCCTTGACGGTTTCGCTCGTGACGACCTTGTAGAGCATCACCGCCAGGGCGCTCGCGGCGAGCGTCCCGATGGCGTACTCCGCCGTGGTCATCCCCCGGTCGTCGGCCGCCAGCGAGCGCAGCTTCCTCCACCAGCGTCGAAACATTTCCTTCCCCCGTTCCACCGGCTCCTTTGCCGGTTGCTGAACTTGCTTCATCCACAGATCGGTCGGGTATCGAGATCAGTCGGCAGGCACCGAGGCGAGATCCATCGAGTTCCGTTGAGATCGGTTGAGATCGGTTGAGATCGGTCGGACAGGTGTCGGGTCAGTGGGCTCCCAGCAGGCCTGCTGCCAGGCCGATCAGTACCGGCACCACCCCGAGCACCAGGAACGCCGGCAGAAAGCACGCCGCCAGCGGGAGGGTGACCAGCACCCCGGCCCGGCGGGCCCGCGCGATGGCCGCCCTGGCCTGCTCCGCGCGGAGCTCGGCGGCGATCCGGGACACCGATTCGACGGCCGGCACGCCCGATATCCCGGCGCGCTCCATGCAGCGGGCGAGCCCTTCGGCGCCGGGGAGGGCGGCCAGCCGCGGCCATACGGCGGCCGGTTCACCGCCCAGGCGCAGTTCCGCCGCCACCTGGCGCAGCCGCTCGGCCACCGGACCGTCGAGCGAACGGCCCACCGCCTCGGCCGACTCCCGCGGGCCAGCCCCCGCCGCGAGGCAGGCCCCCAGCAGATCACCGGCGGGCGCCAGCTCCGTACGGACCTCATCGGCGGCCAACCGCGCCTTCTCCGCGCCCTGTTGGCGTGCCAGCCAGCGACGTGCGCCGAAGCCGGCGGCGAGCCCTGCCAGGACGCCAGGGGCACCGCCAACGAGGACGGCCACGAAACCGGCCGCCCCCAGGGGCCCGGCCCATGCCCTCGGTCCGCCGCCGTCCCGTCGACCGCCCTTGTGGCGGCCGCGGTCGGGGCGGCAGCCACTAGATTGATCACCGGATGGCGTCGTTCGGCGTCTGGTCCACCGGATGCCGAGGAGGCTCCGCAGTCGGCCCCCGCCTCCTTCGCCGTACGGGCCCGGCGCGCCGTTCCACACCGCCGACATCCGTCTGCGGACGGCCCGCTCACGGCGTGCCTCCCGTATCAGGGCCATGGCGCACAGCACCGCCACCAGGGCCGCGACCGCCATCCCCACCCTGTGGACAACTTCCTCGGTCACACCGCTCCCCTCCTCGTTCCCGCGGCGCCTTCCGCGTCCGCGACGATCCGGGCCGTCCAGGCCACCCCGCCCCACTCCAGGAGCCCGCCGGCCGCCAGACAGGCCCAGCCGGCCGGGGTGTGCAGCAGCACCCGCAGTGGATCGGCGCCCAGTGCGCTGCCCATCAGGAGCCCGCCTGCCGGGAGCAGCGCGAGCATCAGCGCGGTGGCCCGGGGGCCCGCCAACTGGGCGCGCAGCTCCTCGCGTTGATCCCGCTGGGCGCGAAGCCCGGCCGCGATCCGCTCCAGCCCCAGGGCCAGCCCGGCACCGCCCTCCACCGCCACCTGCCAGCACGCCGCCATGCCCGTCAGCCCCTCGGCCCCCGGCAATCGCGCGGCGACGCGCAGCGCCCGGGGTACGTCCCCTCCGTAGCGCGCGGCCGCCGCCACCGCCGAGCCCGCCTCTCCGAGGCCCGGCGCCCCCGCGGCGACCAGCGCCTGGGCCGGCTGCCGGCCGGCCCTCAGCTCACCCGCCACCGCCGCGCACAGCCCGATCACCGCCGCGGACCGCCGGTCGCGGGCCCGATCGGCGCCACGGGCGACCAGCCGGCGCCGGACGAGGAACATGACCGCCGGTACGGCGAGCACCGGCAGCGGGGAACGGCCCAGCACCCCCAGCGCCAGCCCCGCCGGCAGGCACCAGGCCTCCCGCCCGACGTTCCACCGGCGGCCGATGCGCCATTGCCGCCCCGGCTCCCCCTCGGACACCCGCCCCGCACACCACTTCCGCACCCCCGCAACCGCAGGCCAGGCCTGCCAGCCCCCTGCCGTGCCGGTTTCTCCGCCGCCCCCGAGCAGCGCCCAAGCCCGCCGTCGTACGTCGTCCCGCCCGCCTGCGGCCAGCCGGACCGCGGCTCCCGCGCAGAGCACCGCGACCAGCAGCGCCACCCCGACCCCGCTCATCGGAGTGCGCCCCCGCCCCGCTCGCACAGCCGCATCAACCGCCCCCAGCCACGCGCCTCTTGGAAGCCGTCCGGGCTCCAGACGGCGGCCGGTACGGTCACCACGAATCCGTCGCGGTCCCGCTCCAGGACATGGACCTCGGCGATCCGACGCCGGCCGGCCCGGTCGCGTACGAGATGGAGCACGATCGCGAGCGCGGCCGCCAACTGGCTGTGCAGCGCGGCACGGTCGAGTCCCGCGGCCGAGCCGAGGGCCTCCAGGCGCGCGGGGACGTCACAGGCGGCGTTGGCATGGACCGTTCCGCAGCCGCCCTCGTGGCCTGTGTTGAGCGCGGCCAGCAGGTCCGTGACTTCGGCGCCGCGCACTTCGCCGACCACCAGCCGGTCCGGACGCATCCGCAGCGCCTGCCGTACGAGATCCCTCAGTGTCACCCTGCCGACGCCTTCCTGGTTGGCCGGCCGGGTTTCCAGCCGCACCACATGGGGGTGGTCGGGCCGCAGCTCCGCGGAGTCCTCGGCCAGGACGATCCGCTCGGCCGGGCCGACCAGGCCGAGCAGCGTGCTGAGGAGGGTGGTCTTCCCCGAGCCCGTGCCCCCGCTGATCAGGAACGAGAGCCGGGCCGCCAGCATCGCCCGCAGCAGCCGGTCGCCGCCCGGCGGGACCGTGCCGGCCGCCACGAGCTCCGCGAGGCCGAAGGCGCGTGGTCGCAGCACCCGTAGGGAGAGGCAGGTCCCCGCCACCGCCACCGGGGGCAGCACGGCATGCAGCCGGGTGCCGTCCGGGAGCCGGGCGTCCACCCAGGGGCGGGCGTCGTCCAGGCGGCGGCCGGCCACCGCCGC
This sequence comes from Streptomyces sp. NPDC002446, assembly GCF_053595675.1. Taxonomy (NCBI): domain Bacteria; kingdom Bacillati; phylum Actinomycetota; class Actinomycetes; order Kitasatosporales; family Streptomycetaceae; genus Streptomyces; species Streptomyces sp. NPDC002446. The sequence goes on from NZ_JBSFYC010000072.1 coordinate 22,251, forward strand.
CAGCCGCTGGGCGAGCCTGCGCACCTCCGCCGCGTCCCGGAAGCGGATGTTCGTACGTTCCAGTCCGGCGCCGCGGTCCACCCAGACCTCGTCCGGCGCGGTGACCAGGACGTCCGTCACATCGGGCGCCGCGAGCAGCGGTTCCAGCGGCCCGCTGCCCACCATCTCGGACCGCAACGCGGCCACCACGCCCAGCACTTCGGCGTCCCCCAGGAGCCGTCCTTCCTCGCGCAGCGCCACCGCCACCCGGGCCGGTGTCGGTTCCGCCCCCGTCTCGGCGAGCCTTCGCCGCACGACGTCCAGCAAGTCCTGCCCCGCCCCCGTCGTCATGCCCGCCTCCCTGCCGCAACTCCGCCCCAGCCCTCGGGCCGGACGGCCAGAGCGTTCACCGCGGCCCCAGGGCCCAGAACGGCCCATGACCGCGCCCCCGGGCCCGGAACGGCCCACGACCGCGCCCCCGGGCCACCCGCCGCCTCCGGACCCGACGCGGCGCCCGGCCCCACCCCGAAGCCCGGGCCTGGACCTGGACCTGGACCTGGACCTGGACCTGGACCTGGACCAGCATCCGAACCCGGGCCGGCACCCGCCCCCCGGCCGCCCGCCTGCTCCCCCCACGACCCCGGCAACCCCGCCCCCTCCTGAGGCTCAACGCCCGGCGCCGTCCACACGCCCGAACCGGTCTCCGGCCCCGGCTGCGGCCCGTGCCCCGGGTCCGGATCAGCCCCCGCGCCTCCGCCCTCGCCTCCACTCGTCGCCACCCGCCTCCAGAACCCCGTACAGAACCGCGCCAACGGCCCCCGCACCCGCGCCCCCGGTGGCACCCCGCGCGCGAGGTCCGCCAACAGGCCCGGCTCCCACGGCAGTTCACCGGCCAAGGGCAGTTGCATCAGGCGGGCGATTTCGCTCGGGGGAAGGCCGTGGCCGTGGCGCTCAGGGGTGCCGCAGGCCACCACGCGAAGATCACCCAGCAGCCGCTGCACACCGGCCGCCACCCGCTGGGCCGCGGCCACCGCACGCAGTTCCGTGGGGACGAGCAGCAGCCCCATGTCCACCTGGGTCAGGGCTTCCGCCGTCGCCTCGTCGACGCGGCGCGCCAGGTCCACGACCACGACCCCGCCGCGTCGGCGGGCCGCCGCCATGACCGCGCGCATCGCCGGGGGCGGGATGACCACGTCGGCGCTCCGGTCCCAGCTGAGCACCCGTAGGGAGTGCAGGCGCGGCAGCGCATCCGCCAGGGCCCCGCAGGCCACCCGGCCGCGCGATTCGGCGAAGGCCGGCCAGCGCAGGCCCTTCTCCTTCTCGCCGCCGAGCAGGACGTCCAGGCCGCCGCCCAGCGGGTCGCCGTCGACGAGCATCGTGCGCCGGCCCGTCCGGGCGGCGGTGACGGCCAGCGCGCCGGCCAGGGTGCTCGCCCCGGCGCCGCCGCGACCGCCGATCACCCCGACGGTGAGCGCCGGCGGCCCCGCGCCCTCGACGGCGTCGGCGATCCGGTCGACCAGCCAGCGCTCGCCGTCGGGCAGGGAAAGGACGCGTTCCGCCCCGATGGCGACGGCCCGGCGCCAGGTCTCCTGATCGTTCGTGTCCCGGCCGGTGAGGATGACGCCCGCCCGGCGTCCCGCGCCGTACAGCCGCGTCGCGCAGTCGTCCCCGACGATCACCAGCGGCGCCGCCTCCCAGCCCCCTTTGCGGTCCGGCAGGCCGTGCGCCACTTCGGGCAGCGTGCCGGCCGCGGCACAGAGCCTCAGAAGATCGTCCAGGAGCCGTTCGTCCTCGGTGATGATCAGCGGTCCGCCCCGCCGCTCGCCGGTCCGGACCGGTCGTTCCGATGGCGTGCTTCCAGCCACGTTCTGTCCCCCTATCGCTACGCAACTCGCACATCCGCGAACTCGCGGACTTTTACGATGCAGCGATCGGGAAATCCGAGTGGATCTTGACCCAAATCTGTGGACAACTCCGCGCCTGTGAATATCCCTGTCACCTATTCCAGCGACGAAGCACTACTTCTGGGGCTCCAGGGGGCTTCAGGGAGGCCTCGAGAGAGGCCTTCGCAGAGCAGCGTCTTGGCTACGGTGGGTAACTGGCGCGGTCGTGCGGGCCGCCAGCGCCACTCAGGCGGGGCTAGCGGCGGGACCGGCGTCCGACGGCGGGAAATGCGTCCGGACATGCGACGACCCCCGCCGGGGGGGAGAGCGGGGGTCGTCCCCACGGCCGACTCGGGGGGGGAGGAGCCGGACCGGGTTAGCACGGTCGCGAACGATCCGTGACTTCCATGGTGTACCCGAGAGCCTTCTCAGGCAAACCCACGCGCCACACCTTACGCCGAATGGTGGGAGCCTATGCTCACCCCCGTGGAAAACCACTCTGTGCCTCACTCGACTCCCCGTACTGCTGCGTTCTTCGACTTGGACAAGACCGTCATTGCAAAGTCGAGCACGCTGACCTTCAGCAAGTCGTTCTACCAAGGCGGCCTGATCAATCGGCGGGCCGTACTGCGCACTGCGTACGCCCAGTTCGTGTTCCTTGCGGGCGGTGCCGACCACGATCAGATGGAGCGGATGCGTGAATATCTCTCCTCACTGTGCCGCGGCTGGGATGTGGCCCAGGTGCGCGAGATCGTCGCCGAGACGCTGCACGATCTGATCGACCCGATCATTTACGACGAGGCGGCCTCGCTCATCGAAGAACATCATGCCGCCGGACGCGATGTCGTCATCGTCTCGACTTCCGGCGCCGAGGTCGTCGAACCCATCGGTGAACTCCTGGGCGCCGACCGGGTCGTGGCCACCCGTATGGTCGTCGGCGAAGACGGCCGCTTCACCGGTGAGGTGGAGTATTACGCCTACGGTCCGACCAAGGCGGAGGCCGTCCGGGAACTCGCCGCTTCCGAGGGCTACGACCTCGATCGCTGCTATGCGTACAGCGATTCGGCGACCGATGTCCCGATGCTCTCGGCGGTCGGCCACCCCTGTGCGGTCAATCCGGACCGGGCGCTGCGCCGGGAGGCGGTCGCGCGCGGCTGGCCGGTCCTCTCCTTCAGCCGTCCGGTCCCGCTCAAGCAGCGGCTGCCGGGGCTGTCCATGCCCTCGCGGCCGGCCCTCGCCGTCATGGCGGCGGCGGGTGCGGCGATGGCCACCGCCACGCTGGTCTGGTACGCGAGCCGGCGGAAAAGCACAAAGTTGCACTTCCGTCGTTTTGGCCGGAGCAGTAGCGCCCGTAATGCCCGCGTTTGAAGCCAAACGTAAAGATCTATGGCCTGGGCTTCCCCTTGCCCGGCACGAGTAGTACAAAGGACTTAACGGCCCGCGAGACCAAGGACATCCGAGAGGAACACCTTTAACGCAGCAAGTGGCCCACGGACCGATGCATGAATGTCGGGCACCCACGCGACGCCGACCCGTCGATTACGGGCCAGCCGCACCAGGTAACCGGACGAAGATTCCGACCTGATGGGCAAATTTTCGTGCACGCATGGTAACCCGGCAGACATGCCAGCGGCGGTACCACCGATTGGTACCGCCGCAACCCTGTTCAGGGACGAAATGAAGCAATGGTTCCGGATTTCCCGGGCAGTTCCCGAGCCTTCATCTCGCCGCCGCTTATGCCGTTCTTATGCCGCGCCGCGCTGCAGCGCCTCACAGACCGCGGTGCTCTCGCGTACGCCCAGTTCCACCGCGCGACCACAGTGCGCGATCCACGCGGCAACGCCCTCCGGGGTGCCCGAGACATAGCCCTCCAGGGCGGCGGCATAGGCCGCGCGCCCCAGTTCGGCGTGCCCGACCTCGGCAGGGCAGATCGACTTGGGATCCAGGCCGCTGCCGACCAGCACGATCCGCTCGGCGGCCCGCGCGACCAGCCCGTTGTGCGAGGCGAACGGCCGCAGCGCGAGCAGCTCGCCGTGCACCACCGCCGCGATGACCAGGGCGGGGGCCTCGGTGCCCGCGAGCAGCAGCCGGGACAGGCCGTCCAGCCGCCCGGCGACCTCGTCGGCGTCCGGGAGCGCCAGCTCGATGAGCGGCTCGTCCACCGGCTCGCCCGCCAGGCGGGGCCGCCCCACCGTCTCGTCCGGCGCTTCGCCGCCGGCCGCCACCAGATGGAGCCGCGCCAGCACCCGTAGCGGCGACTGCCGCCACACGCTCAGCAGCTGGCCGGCCTCGGCGGTCAGCCGGAGCGCCGCGCCGACCGTCCGCGGCTCGCCCTCTACGCCGAAGTCGGTTCGGCGCCGGACCTCTTCGAGCGCCCAGTCGGCCCCCGAGAGCGCCGCGGAAGCACGCGCTCCGCGCAGCGCCGCCTCGGAGGTGACCTCGTTGCTGCGGCGCCGCATGACCCGGTGGCCGTAGACCCGGTCGACACCCTTGCGTACGGAGTCCACGGAGTCGGCGACCCCCGGGAGCGAGGCCAGGGTCACAAGCGGATCGTCGCTCGCTTTGGGGGGTACGGGGGGCGTCCCCCGGGAGATTCCAGCCATGGGTACGACCCTACGCACCAGCGGGCCGGACCCCTCGAAGGAGTGGTCTTCTTCACGTAAACCTCTCACCCAGAGGTATAGCGAGATTACTCTTGGTGAACATGAAGATCGCTTTCGTAGGCAAGGGCGGCAGCGGCAAGACCACGCTGTCCTCCCTGTTCATCCGGCATCTCGCCGCGGCCCGGGTCCCCGTGATCGCGGTGGACGCCGACATCAACCAGCACCTGGGCGCCGCCCTCGGCCTGGACGAGGCGGAGGCCGCCGCGCTTCCCGCGATGGGCGCCCATCTCCCGTTGATCAAGGACTACTTGCGCGGCAGCAACCCGCGGATCCCGTCCGCGGCGTCCATGATCAAGACCACCCCGCCCGGCGAGGGCTCACGGCTGCTGCGGGTCGCCGAGGACAACCCCGTCTACGACGCCTGCGCGCGGACGGTGGAGCTCGACGGCGGTGCCGTACGGCTGATGGCGACGGGCCCGTTCACCGAGTCGGATCTGGGCGTGGCCTGCTACCACTCCAAGGTCGGCGCGGTCGAACTGTGCCTGAACCACCTCGTCGACGGCCGTGCGGAGTACGTCGTCGTCGACATGACGGCAGGTTCGGACTCCTTCGCCTCGGGGATGTTCACCCGCTTCGACATGACCTTCCTGGTCGCCGAGCCGACCCGTAAGGGCATCGCCGTCTACCGCCAGTACAAGGAGTACGCACGGGACTTCGGAGTCCCCCTCAAGGTCGTCGGCAACAAGGTGCAGGGCCCCGACGACCTGGCGTTCCTGCGCGACGAGGTGGGCGACGACCTGCTGGTGACCGTCGGGCACTCCGAGTGGGTGCGCGCCATGGAGAAGGGCCGGCCGGCCCGCTTCGCCTACCTGGAGCAGGCCAATCGCCGCGCCCTGGAGATGCTGCACGACACGGCCGATGCGGCTTACGGGCACCGCGACTGGGAGCGCTATACGCGCCAGATGGTGCACTTCCACCTGAAGAACGCGGAGAGCTGGGGCAATGCGAGGACCGGGGTCGACCTGGCCGCCCAGGTGGACCCCGCGTTCGTGCTCTCCGAAGGAACGGCCGCCCCGCAGCCCGCTTGATCCGCCAGGCCGCGCGGGCCGGCGCGGCCGGGCCCGCAGCCCGCCGGCCGGGCCGCCCCGCGGGGCAACTGCAGTGGCGGCATCGAGCATTTTCCCGGCGACTCTGTGAAATCTGTACAAAACATCCATGCGCCAGAAAAGAGGGATGAAAAGGGCAAGCCAAAAGTCCTTATATTCACCCAATGGGTGGACAGATTCGGGCGAATGCCCGCAAAGACTTCTCACTACCTTTACCTGTCATTACGATCCATTTACCGATGTTTGAGAGTCGCCGGACCGTCAACCACCGCGACGACCACCCGGCCGGCTCGCGTCCCGCCGCAGTACACCGCCGCCCACGATCGCGCCCCGCGCGACCGCGTCGCCCCGGAGGAGACGGGAATGTCGCAGATGGAGAAGTCGCGGCCGCAGTCGCCGCACACACCGCACCGCTCCGAGATCCCTCCCGAGCCCCGTACGCACCCGGAAGAGCCCCGCACGAAGCCCGCCCGCCGGGCGGTCTGGCGCCGGGACCTGTCCGCCTCGATCAGCGTCTTCCTGCTCGCCGTACCGCTGTCGCTGGGCATCGCGCTGGCCACCGGCGCCCCGCTGCAGGCCGGGCTGGTCGCCGCGGCCGTCGGCGGCATCGTCGCCGGGCTGCTGGGCGGCGCCCCGCTCCAGGTGAGCGGGGCGGCCACCGGCCTCCTGGTGGTCACCGCCGACCTCGTGCAGCGCTACGGCTGGCGCGCCACCTGCGCCATCACGGTCCTGGCCGGACTGGCCCAACTCGCCCTGGGCGCCCTGCGCGTGGCCCGTGCGACGCTGGCCATCAGCCCGGCCATCGTGCACGGCATGCTGGCCGGTATCGGGGTCACCATCGCCATCGGGCAGCTCCATGTGGTGCTCGGCGGCAGCCCCGACAGCTCGGCGCTCGACAACGCCGTCGCGCTGCCCGGCCAGCTGGCGCACCCGCACACCACCGCGCTGCTGATCGGCGCCATCACCGTCACCGTACTGATCGGCTGGGGCCGGCTGCCGGGCCGCGCCGGACGCTGGGCGCGGGTGCTGCCGGCTCCCCTGGCCGCGGTGCTCGCCGCGACGGCTGCCAGTGCCGGGATGGCGGTGCCGCGCGTGGATCTGCCGACCTGGCGGCTGCCCGAGCCGCCCGCCCTGCCGGAGGCGTCCGTTCCGGCCCTCGCGGCCGCCGTGCTGACCGTCACCCTCGTCGCCAGTATGGAGTCGCTGCTGTCGGCGGCGGCCGTCGACCGGCTCGCGGCCGAGCGGCCCGGCGCCCCCACGGGCCGGGCGCGGCTCAACCGCGAACTGGCCGCCCAGGGTGTGGCCAATACCGTCTCCGGGCTCCTGGGCGGGCTGCCGATCTCCGGGGGCGCGATCCGCGGCTCGGCCAACGTACGGGCCGGGGCGGCCACCCGCTGGTCCACCGTGCTGCACGGCGCCTGGGTGCTGCTGTGCGCGGGCCTGCTGGCCGGGACGCTCGAAATGATCCCGCTGGCCGCGCTCGCCGCGCTGGTGATGGCCGTCGGCGTACGGATGGTGAGCTTCGCGCACATCCGGCATGTGCAGCGGCACCGCGAATTCCCGGTGTACGCCGGCACCTTGGGCGGGGTCGTGCTCTTCGGCGTACTCCAGGGCGTGCTGGCCGGCATCGCGGTCGCGGCCTTCCTGGCGCTGCGCCGGCTGACCCACACCAGGGTCACGGTCACCGAGGAGGACGAGGGGTACCGGGTGCGCATCAGCGGCCAGTTGACGTTCCTGGCGGTGCCGCGGCTGACCCGGGCGCTGGCGCTGGTGCCGGCGCACACCGAGGTCGTCGTCGAGCTGCACGGCTCGTTCATGGACCACGCCGCCTACGAGGCGCTGCAGTCCTGGTGCGCCACCCACCGGGCGCACGGCGGCGGGGTGACGCTCGGCGGCCGGGCCGGGCGGCGGATCACCGAGTCGGCCGACGGGCACTCCTGCCGTCCCTGGACGCCGTGGCGCAACCACCACTGCACCCGGCCCGCCGCGGACCACGTATCGGTGCCGGAGAGCAGCGGGAGCCAACTGCTGGGCGGGGTCAGCGCGTTCCAGCGTCATACGGCGCCGCTCGTGCGCGAGGAGCTGGCGCGGCTGGCCCGCGACGGCCAGCGTCCCACCCAGCTGTTTCTGACCTGCGCGGACTCCCGGCTGGTCACGAGCATGATCACATCCAGTGGTCCGGGTGATCTGTTCACCGTGCGCAACGTCGGCAATCTGATGCCGCCGCCCGGCTCGGAAGCCTCCTGCGACTCCGTGGGAGCGGCGATCGAGTACGCGGTGGAGGTGCTGCGGGTCGGCTCGATCACGGTGTGCGGGCATTCGGGGTGCGGCGCCATGGGGGCGCTGCTGAACACCGCGGCGCCAGGCGAGGCCGAGCCGACGCCGCTGGCGCGCTGGCTGCGGCACGGCCGCCCGAGCCTGGCCCGGATGCAGCGCATCGGGCGGCTGGGGCGGGGCGAAGTCGCACTGAGCGGGCGGCCGGTGACCGACGACCAGGAGCGGCTGGCGCTCGTGAACGTCATGCAGCAGCTCGATCACCTCAGGGCGCACGCCTGCGTGGCCCGCCGGGTGGCGGAGGGCACGCTCGCGCTGCACGGCATGTACTTCCATGTCGGCGAGGCCCAGGCGTATGTGCTCGACGAGACCACCGGGCGGTTCTGCGCGGTCCGCGGCGAGGCAGCGCCGGTCGGCGTCTGACCTGCGCGGTGCCGCCCGATCACCGCGGAACGGACGATCAGTCAACAGGTCTACACCAATATTTGTCCACAGCCCTTGTCAGGGTCCACCGCGGGCTGATGAGCTATGGCCTGGGACACATCGGACGCCCTGGGAATGGGAGAAGTCGTGAGCAACGAAAGCCTGGCCAATCTGCTCAAGGAAGAGCGGCGGTTCCCGCCGCCCGCAGAGCTGGCCGCGCATGCCAACGTCACGGCTGCCGCGTACGAGCAGGCCGCGGCGGACCGGCTGGGCTTCTGGGCGGAGCAGGCGCGGCGCTTGTCCTGGGAGAACGAGCCCACCCAGACCCTCGACTGGTCCAACGCACCCTTCGCGAAGTGGTTCGCCGACGGCAGGCTCAATGTCGCCTACAACTGCGTGGACCGGCATGTCGAGAACGGCCTGGGCGACCGGGTCGCCATCCACTTCGAGGGCGAGCCGGGCGACAGCCGCGCGATCACCTACGCCGAGCTGCAGCGCGAGGTCTCCAAGGCCGCCCATGCGCTGATCGAGCTGGGCGTGCAGGCCGGCGACCGGGTCGCCATCTACATGCCGATGATCCCGGAGACGGTCATCGCCATGCTGGCCTGTGCGCGCCTGGGCGCTCCGCACTCGGTGGTCTTCGGCGGCTTCTCCGCGGACGCGCTGGCGACGCGGATCATCGACGCCGACGCCCGCGTGGTGATCACCGCCGACGGCGGCTACCGCCGCGGCAAGCCCTCCGCCCTCAAGCCCGCCGTCGACGACGCGCTGGCCAAGCCCGGTACGGAGAACGTCCGCAGCGTGCTCGTCGTACGCCGCACCGGCCAGGAGGACATCGCCTGGCACGAGGGCCGGGACGTGTGGTGGCACGAGATCGTCGCACGGCAGAGCGACCAGCACACGCCCGAGGCCTTCGACGCCGAGCACCCGCTGTTCATCCTCTACACGTCCGGCACGACGGGGAAGCCCAAGGGCATCCTGCACACCACCGGCGGCTACCTCACCCAGGCGTCGTACACCCACCACGCGGTCTTCGACCTCAAGCCGGAGAGCGACGTCTACTGGTGCACCGCCGACGTCGGCTGGGTGACCGGCCACTCGTACATCACCTACGGCCCGCTCTCCAACGGCGCGACCGAGGTGCTCTACGAGGGCACGCCCGACACCCCGCACCAGGGCCGCTGGTGGGAGATCGTGCAGAAGTACGGCGTGACGATCCTGTACACCGCGCCGACCGCGATCCGCGCCTGCATGAAGTGGGGCGACGACATCCCGGCGAAGTTCGATCTGTCGTCGCTGCGCGTCCTGGGATCGGTGGGCGAGCCCATCAACCCCGAGGCGTGGATGTGGTACCGCAAGCACATCGGGGCCGAGGCCACGCCGATCGTCGACACCTGGTGGCAGACCGAGACCGGCGCGATGATGCTCAGCCCGCTGCCCGGCGTGACGGAGACCAAGCCCGGCTCGGCCCAGCGCGCGCTGCCCGGCATCTCCGCCACGGTCGTGGACGACGACGCGCACGAGGTACCGAACGGCGGTGGCGGCTACCTCGTCCTCACCGAGCCCTGGCCCGCCATGCTCCGCACGATCTGGGGCGACGACCAGCGCTATCTCGACACGTACTGGTCGCGCTTCGAAGGCAAGTACTTCGCCGGCGACGGCGCCAAGAAGGACGATGACGGCGACATCTGGCTGCTGGGCCGGGTGGACGACGTCATGCTGGTGTCCGGCCACAACATCTCCACGACCGAGGTCGAGTCGGCGCTGGTCTCGCATCCGAAGGTGGCCGAGGCGGCGGTCGTCGGCGCCACGGACCCACAGACGACCCAGGCCATCTGCGCCTTCGTCATCCTGCGCGGCGGCGCGGACGAGAATGGTGACCTGGTCGAGGAGCTGCGCGCGCATGTCGCCCAGCAGCTCGGCCCGATCGCCAAGCCCAAGCGGATCCTGCCGGTCGCGGAGCTGCCCAAGACCCGCTCCGGCAAGATCATGCGCCGGCTGCTGCGCGATGTCGCCGAGAACCGCACCCTCGGCGATGTCACCACGCTCACCGACTCCTCGGTCATGGACCTGATCCAGGCGAAGCTGCCGAGCGCGGCCAGCGAGGACTGAGAGGACCGACCGGAAGGGAGCACGGAGGGGCACCGGGTCGTAGCGGCCGGGTGCCCCTCCGGCATGCACCGGCGTCTACGCGAGGACACCGGCGTCAGTGCGGGAGCACGCCGGCTGCCCTGCGGGAGGGCGCCATCGCGGCCCTCCTCCAGCGGCTCAGCGTCCGAATTGCCCGTAAAGTGGGGCCACCGGACAGGCCCTCGCACCCGCCCGGTAAAGTGGGAGCCGCGTCAATGACGCGCTAAGAAACTCTGGGTGCGCCGGGAAGTCTGGTCGGCAACTGCAACAGCCGTACACAGCTGCCGAAGGCCGGAGGTCACCGCGTGAGCGCGTCCACCAACCGTCGTTCCATATTCCTCGGACGGATGTCCCTGCCCGAGCGGAACTTCATCGCGGATGCGCTGCGCGCCGAAACCGTCGGCGGCGTGCTCCTCCTCGTCGCGGCCGTAGCGGCCCTGATCTGGGCGAACACCCTCGGCGGAAGCTACGAGGCAGTCCGTGGCTTCCACCTCGGCCCGGCCTCGCTGGGCCTGGACCTGTCCGTCCAGCACTGGGCCGCCAACGGCCTGCTCGCCGTCTTCTTCTTCGTCGCCGGCATCGAGCTCAAGCGCGAACTGGTCGCCGGCGAACTGCGCGACCGCCGGGCGGCCGCCCTCCCCGTGATCGCCGCGGTCTGCGGTATGGCGACCCCGGCGCTCGTCTACACCCTCGTCAACACCATCGGCGGCGGCTCACTGCAGGGCTGGGCGGTCCCGACCGCCACCGACATCGCCTTCGCGCTCGCCGTGCTCGCCGTCATCGGTACGTCGCTGCCCGCCGCCCTGCGCGCCTTCCTGCTCACGCTCGCCGTCGTCGACGACCTCTTCGCCATACTGATCATCGCGATCTTCTTCACCTCGAAGATCAACTTTGCGGCGCTCGGCTTCGCCGTCGTCGGCCTGGCGATCTTCTATCTGCTGCTGCGCAAGGGCGTCCGCGGCTGGTACGTCTACGTCCCGCTCGCCGTGGTCATCTGGGCGCTGATGGAGAACAGCGGGGTGCACGCCACCATCGCGGGCGTCGCCATGGGCCTGATGCTGCGCTGCCACCGCCGCGACGGCGAGACCCAGTCGCCCGGCGAGCACATCGAGCATCTGATCCGCCCGCTCTCGGCCGGTCTCGCGGTGCCGCTGTTCGCCCTGTTCTCCGCGGGCGTGTCCATCACGGGCGGCGCCATCCATGACGTCTTCACCCGGCCGGAGACGCTCGGGGTGGTGCTCGGCCTGATAGTGGGCAAGGCGCTGGGCATTTTCGGCGGCACATGGGGCGCCGCCCGCTTCACCAAGGCCGAGCTCAACCCCGACCTCAAGTGGCCGGACGTCTTCGCGGTCGCCTCCCTGGCCGGCATCGGCTTCACCGTCTCGCTGCTGATCGGCGAACTCGCCTTCTCCGAGGACCTGGCGCTGGCCGCCGAGATCAAGGCATCGGTGCTGATCGGCTCGCTGCTCGCGGCCGTGTTCGCCGGCGTCCTCCTCAAGCTCCGCAACCGCAAGTACAAGCGGCTGTGCGAGGACGAGGAGCGGGACGAGGACATGGACGGCATCCCCGACATCTACGAGATCGACAATCCGGAATACCACCTTCGGATGGCGGCGATCCACGAAGCCAAGGCCGCCGAACACCGCCGGCTGGCCGAAGTGGCCTCCGGCTCGCACGCCGGAGACGATGGTCCGGCATGATCTGAGAGGCTTTGCATCCGGGTGACGAGATGAGGGAGACCGCGATGAGCGCAGCCGACCACGGCGCGGAGCGCAGCCTCGGACAGCTGGTGGCCTCGGCCACCGCCGAGATGTCCGCACTGGTGCACGACGAGATCGCACTGGCCAAGGCGGAGCTGCGGCAGGACGCCAAGCGGGCGGGCATCGGCAGCGCCGCCTTCGTCATGGCGGGTGCGCTGGCGCTGTTCGCGCTGCCGGTGCTGAGTTTCGCCGCGGCGTACGGCATCCACAACCTCGGGCTGGGGCTGGCCTGGTCCTTCCTGATCGTGGGCGGCGCCTTCCTGGCCCTCGCCGGACTGCTGGTCCTGATCGCACTGGCCAAGATCAAGAAGATCAAGAAGCCGGAGAAGTCCATCAACTCCGCCAAGGAGACCGCGGCTGTACTCCAGAAGGCCAAGCCGCACCCCCGTGTGGAGGCCAAGGACCACCCGGTCCTGGAGTCTGTGACACGCTCATCGGTATGACAGCCCCTGACAGCACCGCCTCGGTCGTACGCCTCGACATCCCCGGCGGGTACGAGGTGGCGCACCGTGACGTCGCAGCCAACGGCGCGCGCTTCCACATCGCCGAGATGGGCGACGGCCCGCTGGTGCTGCTGCTGCACGGCTTTCCGCAGTTCTGGTGGACATGGCGGCATCAGCTTCCGGCCCTGGCCGAGGCGGGCTTTCGCGCGGTGGCGATGGACCTGCGGGGCGTCGGCGGCAGCGACCGCACCCCGCGCGGCTACGACCCGGCGAACCTCGCACTGGACGTCACCGGCGTCATAAGGTCCCTCGGCGAGCCGGATGCCGCGCTCGTCGGGCACGACCTGGGCGGCTATCTCGCCTGGACGGCGGCGGTGATGCGGCCCAAGCTGGTGCGCCGGCTCGCGGTGGCCTCGATGCCGCACCCGCGGCGCTGGCGCTCGGCGATGCTCGCCGACGTCCGGCAGAGCGCCCGCAGTTCGCACATCTGGAACTTCCAGCGGCCCTGGCTGCCGGAGCGCCGGCTGACGGCGGACGACGCGGCGCTGGTGGGCCGGATGATCCGGGAGTGGTCCGGACCGCGGCTGCCGGACGACGAGGCGATCGCGGTCTATCAGCGGGCGATGAGCATCCCCTCGACGGCGCACTGCTCGATCGAGCCCTACCGCTGGATGGTGCGGTCGATGGCCCGCCCCGACGGCATCCAGTTCAACCGCCGGATGAAGCTGCCCGTCCGGGTCCCGACCCTCCATCTGCACGGCTCGCTGGACCCGGTGATGCGCACCCGCAGCGCGGCCGGCTCCGGCCAGTACGTCGAAGCCCCGTACCGCTGGCGGCTGTTCGACGGCCTGGGCCACTTCCCGCACGAGGAGGACCCGGTCGCGTTCTCGACCGAGCTCATCAACTGGCTGAAGGACCCGGAACCCGACCGCTGAGGGCGCGCGCCGCGACCTCCTCCGGGCCCCGGCGTACCGCTGAGCGGGACGGGTTGCACCGTTCAGCGGAGCCGACGCGCACCGGACCCGAACGGGCGCATGACGAACGGCCACTTGCCCGGCGCATAGGCCAATTGGCGGCCCCCGGGGCGGTTACGGACCTTGGGGCACGGGCAGAGTCGAGGGTATGGGCTGGACGCACGACTACCGTGACGTGGCACGCAACCGCCGCAGCAGTGCCGCTGCAGTGGGTACTCAGGACAGGGGCGCACCGGATCTCAGGTCCGGCGGGTCCCCCGATCCGGCGCACCCGATGGGCATCCCGCGCATCCTGCGCCGCAGAGCGCGCTGGATGAGCGCGCGCCTGCGCCATCGCACCTGAGCCGCGGCCCCCGACGAGGCGCGGGAGGCCCAGCTCCCCGCGCCGGAGCCGCCCCGGGCTGCTCATACGCCCCAGGCGGCTCGTGGTGCCTCAGATGGCGCAACCCTGGCTGTCGACCTGCTGCTGAGCCGTACGCCCCTTCAGGACGTCCTGACGGACCTCGTCGGCGGTCAGCGCATAGCCGGTGCGCGAGTCGTCCAGCGACTTCGCGAAGACGACGCCGTAGACCTCGCCCTTGGGCGTGAGCAGCGGGCCGCCGGAGTTGCCCTGACGGACCGTGGCGTACAGGGAGTAGACATCGCGGCCGACCGTGCCCCGGTGGTAGATGTCCGGGCCGTTGGCCTGGATACGGGCGCGGATCCGGGCGGAGCGGACGTCATAACCGCCGTTCTCCGGGAAGCCGGCGACGATGGCGCTCTTGCCGCTGTTCGCGTCCACGTCGGCGAACCGCAGTGCCGGGGCGTTCAGCGAGGGCACCTCCAGGACCGCGATGTCGCGCTGCCAGTCGTAGAGCACGACCTTGGCGTCGTACGTCCGGCCCTCGCCGCCCACCTGGACGGTCGGCTCGCTGACCCCGCCGACGACATGCGCGTTGGTCATCACGCGGTGCCGTCCGAAGACGAAGCCGCTGCCTTCGAGGACCTTGCCGCAGCCCGGCGCCGTGCCGACGACCTTGACGATGCTCCGCTTGGCCTGCGCGGCGACGGGGCTGGAGGCCAGCCGGGGGTCGGGCGCCGGCACATTGTTGATCGGCTCGTTGGAGAACGGCGTGAAGACCTGCGGGAAGCCGTTCTGCGCGAGCACCGAGGAGAAGTCCGCGAACCAGGTGTTGGCCTGCGCGGGCAGCACCCGGGAGACGCCGAGCAGCACCTTGGAGTTACGGACCTCCTTGCCGAGCGTCGGCAGGGACGTACCGGCCAGCGCGGAGCCGATCAGCCAGGCGACCAGCAGCATCGCGACGACGTTGACCAGCGCGCCGCCGGTCGCGTCCAGGGCTCTCGCCGGTGACCAGGTGATGTGGCGGCGCAGCTTGTTGCCCAGATGGGTGGTGAACGCCTGGCCCACGGATGCGCACACGATCACGATGGCGACCGCCGCGATGGCCGCGAAGGTGCCGGGTGTGGCATCACCGGTGATCTCGTTCCAGATCACCGGCAGCACATAGACCGCGATCAGGCCGCCTCCGAGGAAGCCGATCACGGACAGGATGCCGACGACAAAACCTTGCCGATAGCCGACGATCGCGAACCACACGGCCGCGACCAGCAGCAGGATGTCCAGGACGTTCACGCCCGCCACCGTCTCACGAGCGCCAGTCGAGCGGGACCTGCTTGTCACGGTCCCACGGAATCTCCCACCCCGCGTAGTGCAGAATCCGGTCGATGACCCCGGCCGTAAAGCCCCAGACCAGGGCGTTTTCGACAAGGAACGCCGGCCCGGTATGGCCACTGGGATGGCGCGTTGTCACACGATGGGCGGGATCCGTGAGATCCGCCACGGGAACCGTGAACACCCGGGCGGTCTCCGCCTGGTCGACCGCGCCGACCGGGCTCGGACGGCGCCACCAGGCGAGTACCGGCGTCACCACGAAGCCGCTGACGGGGATGTAGAGCCGCGGCAGCACGCCGAAGACCTGTACGCCGGACGGGTCCAGGCCGGTCTCCTCCTGGGCCTCGCGCAGCGCCGCCCGCACCGGTCCGGACCCGTCGGGGTCGCCGTCCTCCGGATCCAGGGCGCCACCGGGGAAGGAGGGCTGCCCGGCATGGGAGCGCAGGGTGCCGGCGCGCTCCATCAGGAGGAGCTCGGGGCCGCGGGGGCCGTGGCCGAAGAGGATCAGCACCGCGGACTGGCGGCCGCCGCTCTCCGGTGGCAGGAAGCGGCTGAGCTGGCGCGGCTCGATCGTGCCGGCCGCACGGGCCACCGGGTCCAGCCACTCGGGCAGGCCGTCGGCCGTGACCGTGACCTCCCCGTCGGCCGCCGCACCGGCCGCACCCGCCGCCGCGCGCAGCTGCGCCGCCTCGCCGTACCGCTGCTCCCGTGCACTCCTCATACGCGCCCCCTCAGGCCTGGCTTCGATGATGGTCCCCCACTGGGGCGGTGCCGGTGGATCCGCAGGGAACCGGCCCCAGGGGCGTCGCGGCTGCCGTCATGAGGCGCCCACCGGGGGCGCCATCGGGGGCGCGGGCTGCCCCGGATAGTCGGCCGGAGGCTTGAGCCGCTGTCCCGGCTGGCCGCCCAGCTCGTACTTGAGCAGCTTCCTGGCCTTGTCCGGGTCCGTCTCGCCCTCGCCGTACGCGGGGCACAGCGGGGCGATGGCGCACGCTCCGCAGGCGGGCTTGCGGGAGTGGCAGACCCGGCGGCCGTGGAAGACGACGCGGTGCGAGAGCATCGTCCACTCGCTCTTGGGGAAGATCTCGGCGACGTCCGCCTCGACCTTGTCCGCGTCCTGATGGACGGTCCAGCCGAAGCGGCGCGCCAGGCGGCCGAAGTGGGTGTCGACCGTGATGCCCGGGACGCCGAAGGCATTGCCCAGCACCACATTGGCGGTCTTGCGGCCGACCCCGGGGAGCGTGACCAGATCCTCCAGGCGGCCGGGCACCTCGCCGCCGAAGCGGTCGCGCAGCGCCGCGGACAGGCCCAGCAGCGACCTCGTCTTGGCCCGGAAGAAGCCGGTCGGCCGGATCAGCTCCTCCAGCTGCTGGGGATCCATCGCGGCCATGTCCTCGGGCGTCGGGCAGACCGCGAAGAGGCGCGGGGTGGTCTGGTTGACCCTCAGGTCGGTGGTCTGCGCGGACAGCACCGTCGCGACCAGCAGCTCGAAGGGGTTGGTGAAGTCCAGCTCGGGGTGGGCGTACGGATACAGCTCGGCCAGCTCGCGGTTGATCCGGCGGGCCCGGCGCACCATGGCGGCCCGCGACTCGGGCTTGCGCGCGGCGGCCTTCTTGGCGGGGGCCTTGGCTGCGGTGGTCTTGGCCGCGGCCTTCTTGGCTGCGGTGGTCTTGGCTGCGGTGGTCTTGGCTGCGGCCGTCTTCTTGGCCACGGTCTTCTTGGCGGCTGTCGTCTTCTTGGCCGCGGTCTTCGTCGCCGTCTTCTTGGCGGGCGCCTGCCCGGCGGCCGCGGTGGTCTTCTTGGCGACGGCCTTCTTCGCGGCCGCCTGCTTCGTGACGGCCTTCTTCGCCGCGGTCTTCTTCGTCACGGCCTTCTTCGCCGCCGTCGGCTTCTCGGGGGTTTCGTTCACGGCGGCCTTCTTCCCTGCCGAGGTCCTGCCTACCGGGGTCTTCCTCACGGAGGCCTGTTCGGTCGTGTCCTGCGCGGTCGCGTCCCGACCGCTCGTGTCCCGCGCCGCCGGTCGCGACGCGCCAGACTTCCGGACGATCGGCTTCCGCTCGACCGTCACCCCGGAGGGCGATTTGTTACTTTTATCCGAATTAAGCGCTTCGCCGGACGCCTGTTCGCCCACAGCAGAATCACGCCCCGCACTCACTCGTCCGGCCCCCCAGTCCTCTGCTCTCACCGGCGTATTGGACACTCGGCCAGACTAAAGCCAGCCACTGACATCCGGCTTGATCACCGTGATTCGTGACCCCAATCGGCCCCCTGCCTTATGGCTGAGGGCACCGGTCCGGCAAACTTGTGATTGATCGCACTGTTTTGCATTCCGGCATGATGGGGACCACAGTCCCCCGGAGCATGTCGACAAGGAGAGATCTCGTGGACGACGTTCTGCGGCGCGCACCGCTCTTCGCGGCGCTCGATGACGAGCAGGCGGCCGAGCTGCGCGCCTCTATGGGAGAGGTCACGCTCGCCCGCGGCGACGCCCTGTTCCACGAAGGGGACCCCGGCGACCGCC